>CALRQQ020000068.1:0-11301 GCA_943370345.1 Chitinophaga pinensis | reverse complement strand
GTATTACATGACCCAGCACCATAATCGTTATGAAGTGCTCAAACGGATCATTGATTTTAATCCCGGTATTTATGGGATTGTATTTGCCCGTACCAAGGCCGACACTCAGGATATTGCCGAGAAACTGACCCGTGAAGGATATGATATCGATGCCATTCATGGCGACCTGACCCAGCAGCAACGGGATAAAGTGATGGGCCTGTTCCGTGATAAAAGTGTGAAGCTCCTTGTGGCGACCGATGTGGCTGCACGCGGTATCGATGTACAGGGGATCACGCATGTAATCAACTACGAATTACCGGATGATGTGGAAGTCTATACCCACCGCAGTGGGCGTACCGGTCGTGCCGGTAACAGCGGGGTGTCCGTATCCATCGTGACTCCGAAAGAAGTCTACCGGTTACGCCAGATCGAAAAACTGGTGAATACCCGGGTTCATAAAATGGATATTCCGAGCGGGAAAGATGTATGCCGCAAACAATTCTTCTCTTTTATTGATAAAATGCTGGGTGCGGATATCAGTCATGGTGAATATGAAACTTACCTGCCTGTACTCCGGGAAAAATTTGCAGCAGTGGAAAAGGAAGAGATCCTGCAACGCGTGGCCGCACTCGAGTTTGACCGCTTCTTAAAATATTATGAGAACGCAGCTGACCTGAATTTGCGGGATGCTGGCAAAAAAAGCGATAAAGGTGAAAGAGGCGCTGCCCGATTTGAACAACGCGATACGCAGGGACGTAAGTTTGGCGGCGGTGGCGGATCTTATCAACGATTGTTCGTAAACCTGGGTACCAAGGATGGTTTTTACAAAGCCAGTTTCCTTCAGTTCATATTGGATATGAGCGATCTGAAGAAAGATGTGCTGGGACGTATTGATATGAAAGAGATGAACAGCTGGGTGGAAATTGAACCCGGAGCCGCCAAAAAAATGATCAAGGCGATCGATGGTAAGAATTACCGTGGACGTAAGATCCGGATGAATGATGCCGAAAGTGGTGGCCGTTCAAAATAATTTATTAATAGTTGTTGGTTATAACCGCTGCAAAACCTACATTTGTTTCATGACGACAATGAAATCATTTTTTGGCACCTATTTTTATTACTTCTTTTTTGGAAAGAGGCCGGGAATGCTTTTGTTGAAAACAAACTGAACAACTAAGAAACATCAACATAAAGAATCCCGGCCAAACGGCCGGGATTCTTGTTTTATACCAATCCAACATTTGACCAATTAACCGGATAAAAAATGAGTAAACGGGTTTCGATTCAAGGATATGAGGGCAGTTTCCACCAGGTGGCTGCACAACTATTCCATGGCAGGCAGGTGGAAGTGATCACCTGTGATACATTCCGGGAGGTGGTGCAGATAGCTTCCAGTAAAAAGGAAAGTGATGGCGGAGTCATGGCCATCGAAAACTCCATTGCCGGCAGCATTCTTCCGAATTATAATCTTCTGCAAAAAAGTAATCTGAAGATCGTGGGTGAGATCTATCTGCAGATCCGGCAAAACCTCCTGGTGAATCCGGGTGTGCAACTGGAGGATATCCGGGAAGTGCATTCACATACCATGGCCTTGCAGCAATGTTATGATTTTCTTGATAAGCATAAATGGAAACTCGTGGAAACGGATGATACCGCCCTTAGTGCCAGAAACATCCATCAGCATAAAAGCAAACATGTGGCGGCGATCGCCAGTAGGCTGGCTGCAGAACTGTACGGCCTGGACGTGCTGGCGCCAAATATCCATACCATGAAGAACAACTATACACGCTTCCTCATGCTGGAACGCGAAGAAACCGTATTGTCCGTGACGGATGCAGATAAAGCCTCCCTTACCTTTCACACCGATCATTCAAAGGGCAGTCTGGTGAAAGTATTGTCGCGCATCGCGGCAGGGGGAATCAATCTCAGTAAGTTGCAAAGCTTTCCGATACCGGGTACTGATTTCAAATATGCCTTTCATGCGGATATGGAATTTGATGACCGTGATCAGTTTGACCAGGTATTGAAAGAAATCGCGCCGCTGACCGAAGCCGTGAAAGTGTATGGGGTGTATAAGAGGGGCTTGTGGAAGTAGTTCTAATAAATGAACACCTGCCTGCCGGCAGGCAGGTTGAAAATTGAGCATTGAAATTTGAGCATTGAAAATTGAGTATTGGGTTACGAAGAACATAAAATTTTCAATATTCAATGTTCAATTGACAATAAAAATAAAGCAGCATTATTATGAAAGTGGCCAAAAGACTGGATGGGATCGGGGAGTACTATTTCTCGCAGAAACTGCGGGAGATCGAAGAGTTGAATAAACAAGGAAAGAATATCATCAATCTGGGGATCGGTAGTCCGGACCTGCCTCCACATCCGGATGTTATCCGTGTACTGCAGGAAGAATCCGCAAAACCCAATGTGCATGCCTACCAGTCCTATAAGGGATCACCAGTCCTGCGGAATGCCATCAGTGAATGGTATAACCGCTGGTATGGTGTGTCACTGCATGCAGATACAGAAGTACTTCCCCTGATCGGGAGCAAGGAGGGCATCATGCATCTTTGTATGACCTATCTAAATAAAGGGGATGAAGCCCTTTTACCGGATCCCGGTTATCCTACCTATACAAGTGCGGTAAAACTGGCAGGGGGTAAACCCGTTTTTTATTCCCTGAAGGAAAAAAACAGCTATGAGCCGGATTTTGTGAAACTGGAACAGAAGGGATTAAAGAAGGTAAAGCTCATGTTTGTGAATTACCCGCAGATGCCCACCGGCCAGCTTCCGGCACTTGCGTTATTTGAAAAACTCGTGGCCTTCGGGAAAAAACATAATATCCTGATCGTACATGATAATCCCTATTCCTTTATCCTGAATGAAACGCCTTTAAGCCTGTTGAGAGTGGAAGGAGCAAAGGATACCGCGGTGGAACTTAATTCACTCAGCAAATCACACAATATGGCCGGCTGGCGGATGGGGATGTTGTGCGGGGCAAAAGAAAGGATCGAAGAAGTGCTGCGGTTTAAAAGTAATATGGACAGCGGTATGTTCCTGCCCCTGCAACTCGCCGCTGCAAAAGCGCTTTCACTTGGGAAAGAATGGCAGGAGCAAGTGAATACCGTATACAGTCAGCGGAAAGAAAAAGCAGTGGAACTGCTCCGTTTACTCGGATGTACCTTCTCGCTGCAACAGGCCGGACTTTTTATGTGGGCAAAGATCCCTGCCGGGTATAAGGATGGCTATGCAGTCAGCGATGAAGTGTTGTACGGGGCGGATGTATTCATTACCCCCGGTGGTATTTTCGGAAAAGGCGGCAATAAATATATACGCGTGAGCCTTTGTGCCACTGCAGCAAAATTTGAAGAAGCCATTCAGCGGGTAAGAAAAGCAAAAGGAGGTAACCCATGACAACACGTAAGAAGATAGCGATCATCGGTGTGGGACTGATCGGCGGATCACTCGCTATTCAGTTGCATGAACGCAAACTGAGTTCCCGGCTGATCGGGGTGGAAGCGAATCCGGAACATGCGGCCAAAGCACTCGAACTGGAACTGGTGGATGAGATACTCCCGATGGATGAAGCCATTGCCGCTGCAGACGTGATCATTTTAGCTATTCCGGTTGACAGCATGGTATCATTATTGCCATCAGTCCTGGACAAAATTGACCGGCAACTGGTACTGGATCTGGGCTCCACGAAATCACAACTGGTCGAAGTGATCCGGGAGCATCCGAAAAGAGGACGCTTCTGTGCCACGCATCCGATGTGGGGTACGGAGTACAGCGGTCCTTCCGCTGCCGTGAAAGGGGCCTATGAAAATAAGGCGGTGATCATCTGTAATCCGGAACAAACGGATGCCGATGTACTGGAATGGGTACAACTGATGTTTACCAAGATCGGGATGCGTCAACTCGTGATGGAAGCCGGGGCCCATGACCTGCATGCGGCCTATGTAAGCCATATCTCGCACATCACCTCCTTTGCGCTGGCCAATACCGTGTTGGAGAAGGAAAAAGAGGAGAACGCCATTTTTGAACTGGCTTCGGCCGGTTTCGAAAGTACGGTCAGGCTGGCCAAAAGTAATCCGGCGATGTGGGTGCCGATCTTCCTGCAGAATAAAGTGAATATACTGGATGTGCTGAATGAACATATTGAGCAATTGAAAAAATTCAGGGATAGTATACGGGATGATAAAACGGAAGAACTCCGGACCCTGATCGAGGATGCGAATAAAATCAGACGAATTATTAAATAACCAACATTCAATAAAAATCGGCTTTCGGGACCTCCTAAGTGGCCCGGAGCACTAACTTTGAACAATGCAAACAATGGAAGAAACAAGCAAAGTGGCAGCACAGGCTGCCTGGAACAAACGGCCCCTGATCATCAGTGGTCCCTGCAGTGCAGAAACAGAAGAGCAGGTACTGGCCACCGCTCAGCGGCTGGCGGCTACCGGTAAAGTAAATATGCTGCGTGCAGGTATCTGGAAACCCCGTACCAAACCCGGGATGTTTGAAGGAGTGGGAGCGAAGGGATTGCCCTGGTTGCAACAGGCAAAAAAGCTGACCGGTCTGCCTACGACAGTAGAAGTAGCTACCGGTAAACAGGTACAGGATGCACTTACCTTTGATGTGGATGTATTATGGATCGGTGCCCGTACAACAGTGAATCCCTTCAGTGTGCAGGAAGTGGCCGATGCCCTGCGTGGCGTGGATGTACCTGTGCTGATCAAGAATCCGATCAACCCGGACCTTGAGTTATGGGGCGGTGCTGTAGAACGTGTTGCACGTGCCGGTGTGAAACAGATCGGTTTGATCCATCGCGGTTTCAGTTCTTACGGAAACTCTGAATACCGGAATGCGCCGATGTGGCACCTGGCTATTGATATGAAGCTGAAATACCCGGGACTTCCCCTGATCAATGACCCTTCCCATATTTGCGGCCGTCGGGATATCCTGCAGGAAGTGATGCAACGGGCGATCGACCTTGATTATGACGGACTGATGATCGAAAGTCATATTGATCCGGATAATGCCTGGAGTGACGCCAAACAACAGGTAACACCAGAGCGTCTGGCAGAAATCTTAGACGCTATTATCTGGAGAAAAGAAGATGTGAATTCTGAAGAATACCATGCCGCCCTGGAAGCCCTCCGACAGAAGATCAATCACCTGGATGATGAAATGATGCAGATCCTCGGTCAGCGGATGAAGATCGCCGAACAGATCGGTCAGTATAAGAAGGATAATAATATCACGATCCTGCAGACAGGGCGCTGGAATGAGATCATCGAACGGGCCAGTGCAAAAGGAGAGAAGATCGGTCTCAGCAAGGAATTCATCACCCGTTACCTGGATGCGGTACATATGGAAAGTATCAATCATCAGAAAAAAGTGCTGGATAGCTAATAGCGAACATTTATAATTGATAATTGAATAGGGGATATTTCTCTTTAGCAGGAATGCTCAATATTCAACAGTCAATGTTCAATTTTCAGTAACATGAAACACCGGAAATATAATTTCTCAGCTTCTTCGACTGATTTTTACTTTGCGGGAGGCATCAGCCATCTCCGTAAGATATCGGATCCCAAAGCGACCATTCTCATCACCGATGAAAATGTGTACAAGGCCCATACAAAACGGTTCAAGGGCTGGAACACGATCGTGCTGAAAGCCGGGGAAGATTACAAAGTGCAGGCAACCGTGGATGCGGTGATTGACACCCTGATTGAAATGGAAGCTGACCGAAAGACCACCCTGGTAGGTATCGGGGGTGGGGTGATCACGGATCTCACCGGCTACATCGCTTCGGTCTATATGCGGGGATTACGGTTCGGTTTTATTCCGACTTCCATACTTGGTTTAGTGGATGCTTCTATCGGAGGTAAAAACGGCATTGATGTAGGTCAGTACAAGAATATGGTGGGGGTGATCCGTCAGCCGGCCTTTATTCTGCATGATATGGTATTGCTTACCTCCTTACCACAGCGGGAATGGGAGAATGGATTTGCTGAAGTGATCAAGCATGCCTGTATCCGGGATGCTGCCATGTTTACGGACCTGGAGAAAAACGACCTGTCCGTTTATCAGAAACAACGAAAAAGCAGTTGCGAACTGGTGGAGCGGAATGCCCTCATCAAGATCCGGGTGGTGCAAAAGGACGAGTTTGAGAAAGCTGACCGCCGCTTGCTGAATTTCGGACATACGCTGGGACATGCGTTGGAAACACAATATGAATTGCTCCATGGCCAGGCCATTTCAATAGGAATGACCTATGCCTGTCATATTTCTGAACAACTGACGGGATTCCGGCAAACAGATCGCGTGGTCCGTTTACTGGAGCAGTACCATCTGCCCACCTATGCTGCATTTGACAAAGAGAAAGTATTTCAGGTATTGAAAATGGATAAGAAACGGGAACGAACAGAAATGAATTATGTGTTACTGGACCGTATCGGGAAGGGCGTGGTGAAATCTATTTCTTTAAAAAAACTGGAACAGATACTCCAAAAATTATAAAGTGGTTGTAACAATTCATCCATCCGGTTTAACCGGCAGTATACAGGCGCCGGCATCCAAGAGTTCGATGCAACGGGCCTGCGCGGCGGCCTTGCTGCATGCCGGGGAGACACATATCCATAATCCCGGACATAGTAACGACGATAAAGCAGCGCTGGATATCATTGAACGGCTGGGGGCTGTGATCGATGACCGGGGCGAATTACTGATCATTCGAAGCAAAGGGATTCATCCTGTCAAGGAAGAGATCAGTTGCGGCGAAAGCGGACTCAGTATTCGTATGTTCACTCCTTTGGCCGCACTGAGTAAAAAGCAGATCACGATCAACGGGACCGGCAGCCTGCTGACCCGGCCCATGGATTTTTTTGATACGATACTGCCAAAGCTGAGCGTAACTGTGAAAACCAATGAGGGGAAACTACCCATTGTATTGAAAGGACCGTTGGTGCCACAGACGATCGAAGTGGATGGTTCACTCAGTTCACAGTTCCTGACCGGCTTGCTGATGGCTTATTCAGCTGCCGGGGCATCCGGTGTTACCATCCGGGTGAAGGATCTTAAAAGTCGTCCATACATTGATCTTACCCTGGACGTGATGAAACAGTTCGGCATGAAAATGCCGGAGAACAGGGCCTACCATGAATTTTATTTTACAGCAGCCATGCCGGATAGCGCAACTGAGGCACCTGTAAATTATACAGTAGAAGGCGACTGGAGTGGAGGGGCTTTCCTGCTTGTAGCGGGTGCAATTGCGGGTCCCGTAACGATCCGTGGACTTGATCCGGGTTCCACACAAGCTGATAAGGCGATCCTGGAGGCGCTGATCTCGGCCAATGCAGGTATTGCTATGGAGGCCAAAGGCATCACTATTCACCCGGCGGCCATGAAGGGCTTTGAATTTGATGCCACGGATTGTCCGGATCTGTTTCCACCGCTGGTGGCCCTGGCTGCCTATTGTGAAGGAGAAACCATTATTAAAGGTGTCAGCCGGCTGGCACATAAGGAGAGTGATCGTGGGCTTACCCTTCAGGAGGAATTTGGTAAATTGGGTGTACGCATCATGTTGGACGAAGATCTTATGAAGATCAGCGGTACAGGTAATGTGACGGGGGCTAAAGTACATTCCCGTCACGATCACCGGATTGCAATGGCCTGTGCAGTGGCCGGCCTGAAAGCAGCAGGCGAGGTGACCATTGAACAGGCCAATGCTGTAAAAAAATCGTATCCTGATTTTTTCAGGGACTTGAAAAAGCTGGGCGCGTCTGTATCTTTACCTTTTGAGTCTTTTAATTTATAAATAGTATCTGTGAATTCATTTGGTCGTCTTTTCCGGGTTTCCATTTTTGGTGAATCACATGGTGAATCAGTTGGGATCACTTTGGATGGTTGTCCTGCCGGTTTATCCCTGCAGGCCGAAGATCTCCTGCCTGACCTTGAACGACGAAAAGGAGGATTACTGAAAGGAACAACACCCCGTCAGGAAGCCGATTTCCCGATTTTCAAAAGCGGTCTGTTCAATAACAGGACCACAGGATTTCCGGTCACCATTCTATTTGAGAATAATAATACCCGAAGTGAAGACTACAATAAACAACGAAGTATTCCCCGGCCGGGGCATGCCGATTGGGTAGCTCATCAGAAATTCGGGGGCTTTGAAGATTACCGGGGTGGGGGACATTTCAGTGCCAGGCTGACTACCGGACTGGTGGCAGCGGGTGCGATTGCCAAAAAATTACTACCGGCTGTTCAGATCGAAGCAAAGGTGACGGAGATCGGCGGAGAGAAGGATACAGAAAAGGGCTTACAGAAAGCGATCGAAGCCAAGGATTCGGTGGGAGGGATTGTGGAATGTCGTGTCAGCGGCTTGCCGGTTGGATTAGGGGAACCCTATTTTGATTCCCTGGAATCGGTATTGTCGCATATCCTTTTTGCCATTCCCGCGGTACGGGGGGTTGAATTCGGAACCGGCTTTGCCGCCGCCGCCATGTATGGGAGTGAACACAATGATGCGATCGAAGATATGTCGGGAAAAACCCGCAGTAACCATGCAGGCGGGGTGGTAGGAGGTATCAGTAATGGAAATGAACTGGTATTCCGACTGGCTGTAAAACCCACTTCTTCCACAGCTAAACAACAAAACAGTTTGAACTGGGAAACCGGGGCTACTGAGGATTTTTCTATAAAAGGACGTCACGATCTTTGTGTAGCTTTACGGGCACCGGTGATCGTGGAAGCCGTAACCGCCCTTGTACTGGCAGATTTCATGCTGCTGGAACAAAAAATAAAACGCGTATTGTAATGCCAGTGATCTATCATGTTACCACATCCGGGGATTGGGAAGCTGCCCGGAAAAAAGGTTTTTATGACCATCCTTCCCTTTCAGCCGAAGGGTTCATTCATTGTTCCCAGGAAAACCAGGTGACGGGTGTGCTGGACCGGTATTTTGCCGGTCAAACCAATCTGGTCAAACTGGTGATCGATACAGACCGGCTTACTTCCCGTTTTGTTTTTGACTGGTCTCCCTCCACCCGGGATACATTTCCACATGTTTACGGACCGATCAACCTGGAGGCAGTTACTGAAGTAGTAGCGATTTAGGTTAATTCCGCAAATCACGTCTTTCCCCCTGCACTTATTAGTTGAATAAGCCCGGTTAAAAAAACCGGGGAAATCATTCTGTGAATATAGAAACGAATGATTATTTTGTAGTGCATACGCAACTCCTTAGCAGGTTATTCAGTCCACAAACCATTAAACAGGCCACCGCCAGTCCTTTATGATCAGAAAGACTTTGTACCCGCTTGTCTGCTTTTTGGCAGCCTCACTTATTATTTCCTGTTCCGGAAACAGTCAGCCGGCAGATACCGTAGCCGCCAATCCTGAAGAGCTGAGACAAAAGGAAATCCACCTGATTGAACGGTTATTACAAAAAGCAGTTGAAGACAGCGGCCGGACTGGTGATACGTTGGTTCAGCTTTTTACCCCGGGTTTGCTAAAATCTTTTTATGAGCCGGCTGGTTATGCGGCACAATGGAGTAAAGGACAGCAATGGTTGCCTGAGGCGGATTCTTTGTTACGGCTGATCCGTGAGGGCCGTTTACTGGGACTTTACCCCGAAGATTATCATTTTGAGCCACTACATCATATCCAGGAACTCATGCTGGCCGACAGTATGGGGAAAACAGTCCGTAAAGATGCCCGTTGGTGGTCAGCCGCAGACCTTATGCTTACAGATGCGTTGGTCCGGATTATAAAAGATGTAAAACTCGGCCGTTTGCCACAGGATAGCATCAGCCTGCGGAAAGATTCGGTATTAACGGATAGTTTTTTGCTGTCCCGGATCAGGCTGGTCAGACAACAGGGGTTGAGTGAGATGATTCAGGAGCTGGAGCCAACAGCACGTGGTTATCAGTCACTCAAAGCCGCCATACCCGGCTTCCTGAAGCAGGCTGATTTTTCTAAAATCTATACAAGGATACCCTATCCGGAAAAAGATAGCCGCCGGTTTAACAAGGCCTTACAGAAAAGACTTTTTGAAGAAGGGCTGATGGAAAATGACAGTTTACCGGCAGATTCGGTAGAACTCGCCAATGCGGTGAAACGGTACCAGAAAAAAATGAATATCACCGTGGATGGAAAGGCAGGGGAGGGAACTGTCCGGATGCTTAATACCGATGACCGGGAAAAATTTGCCAGAGTAGCGATCAGCCTCGATAAATATAAGCAGTTGCCGGAAAGGATGCCCGCCCGGTATATCTGGGTAAATACATCTTCAAATTATATGGAGGTGATTGATAGTAATAGGCTGAAAATCAGCTCAAAAGTGATAACCGGAAAATCAAAAACCCGAACACCTTTGCTGACCAGTCTGGTGTCTGCAATCATCACTTATCCTCAATGGGTGCCACCTCCCAGTATTGTGCAAAAGGAAATATTACCAGCCGTAAAGAGGAATCCCGGGTATTTAGCCAGAAAGGGATTCAGTTTATTGGATAAGGACGGAAACGAAGTGGATCCTTATTCGGTGGACTGGTCGAGGTACTCGAAGGGAATACCTTATCGGATAGTGCAGGGGAGTGGAGATGCTAATGCGCTGGGAATCATTAAGTTTGTATTTGATAATAAATATTCTGTTTACTTACATGACACCAACCAGCGGTATCTGTTTTCCAATGCAATGCGTTCACTCAGCCATGGATGTGTAAGGGTGCAGGAATGGGAAAAACTAGCCTGGTATATTTTGCGGAGTGACAGCAGTTTGTCCGATGGGCGAGGAACGGTTAAGGTTGATTCAGTGAAGTCCTGGCTGAAGAACAAGCAGAAAAGGACAGTTTCACTTAAGAACAAGGTCCCGGTATTTATCCGTTATTTTACCTGTGAGGGGCAGAATGGGGTACTGGTATTTTATGATGATGTGTATGGGGAAGACAAATACCTCCGTAAACGTTTTTTCGGGGATAAGTAAGCCAAACCGGGTGCCGATGCAGTGATGCCCCGGAAAATTACCCGGAATGGTAAAAAAAAGGTGCTCCAAACCGGTGAATACTAACTAAATAATTTATTTTAGGATATTAAACATACCTGTTATTTTTGCCGTGATTAAAACCAAACTATCTCTTTATGAAGAAGATATTATCTGCTATTATTGCATTGTATCTGATCGTACCTGCAGCCAAGGCCCAGGATGATGAAATCAGGCCGAAAGCTATTGGTGTTAGTTTTTTTGTGAACGACTTTATAACTCCTGATAGGATTCGCACTACTTCTCTCAGCCAGGTAATCAGCGCCAAGCGC
>CALRQQ020000067.1:0-11317 GCA_943370345.1 Chitinophaga pinensis | reverse complement strand
TTTTATTTGGGGAGAGTCCGGGCTTTCAGGACTCCCTATTTACTTTTTGTCGTTCTTTTTTCTTAAAAATATCTGGAAACCCACCCCGGCAGTAAACCCATGATTGGTGAATTTAGTAGTGGTTTCATTCTCAGAACGGGTATCTATACTGCCGTTATTGCCATCATCCCGGAGCGTGGTCCGCTTAAATACATTTTTGTTATAGGAAAAATTATAACCCAGATAAAAGTCCAGCCCTGCATTATCGCCCAGCAGCCGGGTAAATCCGCCGGTAAAGGAGCTGTTAAAGAACATCCCTCCGTTGGAGCTGCCGGTGTAGCTGGTCTTATAGGCACTGCTGCCAGCACCTCCGTAAAAAAAGCCATCTGTTTTTACCGAACTCAATCCGCCATTGAGTGAAAACTGGGCAAAGGGGAGCAGGTTTTTGCCAGAGAAATAATTCCGGACAAATCCACCCAACCCGAAATTAAAGCCTGAATTCTTATCACGCTGGTACGTACTGCCACTCTGCTCATAGCTGGTCTTTTGTCCGTTAGGGTTGATATTCAGGGTGGCCCCGATGATTGTTTTATCCGAAATAAACCAACCCAATGAAGGGCCGATATTCAGGTTATAACTGGTGATCCGGGACGTATTGCTGCCGATGGATGTCACACTGATATCGGCCGTACCGGAGTTATATAAAAGGGTACCAACAGCGGCGCCTGCCATCCGGTCGCCCCGGGAAAACTGGGCCATGGAACCGGTGGAAAAGAACAGTAAAGCCCCGGCTAGTAAGATCTTGCTGTGCATAGTAAAAGGGTTGGTTGATAAACAAATATAGGCGTTACCCTACAACTGCAGGACCCTGATTTTTTTAAAATCGGGTAGGTTTTGTGATTTTTTCCATTACCTTTATTTTGTGTTGGTAAAGACGAAAAATCCCTTTACTTTTAAGCCAAAACTAATAACAGCCAAATCTACGTTTATGAGAAAGTTCAGACTCCTCTCGCTTTTGTTCTTAGCTATTTCATTTATAGCCGTTAGTTGTACAAAAGAAGGTCCTGAAGGTCCTACTGGTGCAACAGGTGCACAAGGCCCTGCTGGTATTGCCGGCTCTACCGGAGCAACAGGTGCTACCGGCCCCACTGGTCCGCAAGGTCCCGTAGGTCCTACCGGTCCCCAAGGTCCTGCAGGTACGGCCAATGTGATCTATTCCAGCTGGTTTACTTTTGCAACGGCTGATTGGGTTGATTCCACTATTGTAAACGTAGGCGCAGCTAAACGTGCGATCAAAGCCGCTCCCGGTATTACAGCATCTGTAATGAACCAGGGTGTGATCCTTAGTTACTTTGCTTTTACAGCAGATCCTAACCAGGCTTTCTATGCGCTTCCTTTCACACTGTCAGGCGCCACTCCGCTTATTTTCGGACATCTGCCTAATACCGGTAAGATTGTTTATTACCTGGGTACACTCGCAGGTACCAACCCCAATACCACACCTTCCACTAACTTCTCTTACAGGTATGTGATCATTCCTGGCGGAGTAGCCGGTGGCCGCAGTGCATATGTAGGTAACACAGGTTATACGATGGAGCAGATCCAGGCGATGCCTTACGATCAGGTGGCCCGTATTTTTGATATCCCCGCCAACGGCGAAGGCTGGAAATAATACAGGAATTAAATGTATATAAAGAGGCTGTCTCCCATGAGACAGCCTCTTTTTTTTGGTAAGAGGATGAAAGAAGCAATAAATAATGAGTAATAGGGAAGTGACTGTACAGTGCTGATACAGTCTTTTATTTGTAAAGCCTTTCCCCCGGGCTCTTCATTATTCCTCCCACCCTCAGCATTTCTGCCTAAATTGCGGCTCCAAAACCGGGTATATGAAAAAGCTCGCTCTCTCACTCGCCGCCATCCTTCCTGTTTTTGTTCTTTTCTCCCAACCCCGGATCGTATCCGGTCCCATGCTCGGTCCGGTTGAATTACGGGATGCCAAAGTATGGGTGGAAGTTTCACCCGAAGTAAAATCAGTAGCCCTGCAGTATAATAAGGCCGGGGATAAATTACGCAGAACCATCGTTTACAAAGGATCGCTCGGGAATGACTTTAACCCGCTTTCCTTCACGGTTGGCGGACTGGATATCAACAGCACCTATGAGTATCGTTTACTGCTTGACGGGAAGCCGACCACCTATGGCGGGCAATTTACTACGAGGGATATCTGGCAATGGCGGAAACCGGTTCCTGATTTCAGTTTTTTGACCGGCTCCTGTTCTTATTTCAATCAGCCCGAGTACGACCGTCCGGGTACTCCTTATGGAAAAGACGCCTCCATCTTCACGGCCATGGCCAAAGAAAAGGCCGCCTTCATGCTCTGGTTGGGAGATGCCTGGTATACACGTGAAGTGGATTATTACAGCGACTGGGGTCTCTGGTACCGGGCCAGCCATGACCGCGCCGCACCCGCCCTGCAGGGTTTCCTCAAGTCCATGCCCCACCTGGCCACCTGGGATGACCATGATTATGGTCCCAATGATATCGGGAAAAATTATATCCTGAAAGAAACCAGCCGCAAGGTATTCAACAGCTACTTCTGCAATCCTTCGTCCGGAGAAAACGGACAGGGCATCTATACGATGACCTCCTTTGGTGATGCGGATATATTCCTGACGGATGACCGCTGGTGGCGGAGTGCCGACCAGCTGCCGGATTCTGTGAACGGGCTGCCCAATCCTGAAAAGAAAATGCTGGGTGATCAGCAGATGGAATGGTTGAAAAATTCCCTGTTGTTCAGTTCAGCCACCTTTAAAATAATAACGGTAGGCAGCCAGGTGCTCAACCCGGCATCTCCTTTTGATAAGTGGCGTGATTTTCCGGCCGAATACCAGGAACTCATGGATTTTCTCACGGAGAATAAAATAAACGGGGTGGTCTTCCTCACTGGTGACCGCCATCATAGTGAGATCATCAAAGTAGACCGTCCGGGTACCTATCCGCTTTATGATATTACCGTGTCTCCACTTACATCGGGTACTCATGTGTTCGGGGATGCAGAAAAAAATAACCCTTATCGGGTATTTGGACTGGATCAAAAGCAGAATTATGGGAGATTCAGTTTTACAGGTCCCCGCGGCAACCGTAAACTGACCGTGGAGTTCCTCGGTATTGCCGGAGAAAAACTCGGCGAATGGTCCATCTCAGAGAAAGAATTAAAGAACCCGAAATAAACGTGTATGACTATCTATTTTGGATATGATAAACGCCAGGTAATACAGGCATTACGCTATCATTTTATCAGCCGGAAAGAGATCCGGCTGATGTTGATCCTGGTCAATGTATTTGCACTGGCCACGATCACTTTATATGCATTGAAAAAGATCACTCCCTTCCCGTTCTTTGTCGGTTCCTCCCTGTGGATCGTGCTGATGATCAGCTTTTGGTTCATCCTTCCATTTATGGTCTACCGAAAAGCGGTCACGTTTAAGCATGAGTTCAGTATGACCTTTCAGGACGACGGCTTCACGCTTGCCCATGAACGCGGATCCAAATACTGGGACTGGAGTAAACTCAGCAGCTACCTGGAGAGCCCCCATTTTTTTCATCTGTATTTTGACAGCCGATCCTTCCTTTTGGTGCCGAAGAATGGTTGCAAGGATTCCGACGAAGTGTTTGCACTGCGCAACCTCATCCGGGAGAAGGTAAAAAAGGGATAGGGGTCAGAGATTTTTTTCCATCAGGTAATGGGGGATCGTCACTTCGGTAAATTCTTCACCCGCCACTTTATAGCCCATTTTTTCATAAAAGCCAATGGCATTTTTCCGGGCGTGCATGGTCAGTACTTTATAACCCCGGTCACGGGCAATATTTTCAGCAAAACTCAGGATCGCGCTTCCCACCCCTTTTCCCTGGAGGTTATTGAGGACGGCCATCTGCCGGAGGCGGATCACCCGGGGATTTTCCTCTACCAGCATACAGCAACCCAGGATATCCTCATCCTCAAAGGCCCCGATCAGAATATTTTCCTTTTCCCCTTCCAGTTCGTCAGGAGTAATGATCAGGCCCAGGGGTTTACGAAGCACATTGTCGCGCAGACCCACCATTTTCTGATAGTCCGAACTGCCGTGTTCGATTATTTTTAATGCCATAACTGTAGTTTAAGGGGAGACGCGCTTCAAAATACAAAGATCCGTCAATACTACCAACCGTTTATTGTGGAAACCCGGCCCTAAACGGGGTGGCTACTGCCTCGTTTCCAATATTTTGGAACAATTACGGAAAAAACAGGCTTTCGCACGCTTATTTATTCAAAAAGTATATTTTTGCACCCAATAAACAAAACTTTACGAACATGTCAGACATTGCATCAAGAGTTAAAAAGATCATCGTTGACAAACTGGGCGTTGACGAAGCAGAAGTTACAAACGAAGCTTCTTTTACCAACGATCTCGGTGCCGATTCTTTAGACACTGTAGAACTCATCATGGAATTTGAAAAAGAATTCAATATTTCTATTCCTGATGAGCAAGCCGAAACGATCACTACTGTAGGTCAGGCTATTACTTACCTGGAAGAGCACGCCAAGTAATGTATAATATTTGCCCTGCCTGACGGCAGGAATAATTGTATCACCCGCCTTCTCAATCCTGTTTGTACGGGACGGAAGGCGGTTGGTTTTTGTTTTTGACTAAACTGCTTTACTTTCACCATATGGAACTGAAAAGAGTTGTCGTTACCGGTATGGGTGCACTCACCCCTTTAGGCAATACGATCGATGAATATTGGAATGGACTGATCAACGGCGTCTCGGGTGCCGATATGATCACCCAGTTTGATGCATCCAGATTCCGGACAAAATTTGCGTGTGAAGTAAAAAACTTCGAGCCAACACAGTTTCTTGATAAAAAAGAAGCCCGTAAGATCGATCGCTTCACCCAGTTTGCATTGGTGGTGAGCGATCAGGCCATGAACGATGCCGGACTGAATAAGGATAATATTGATCCCGACCGGATCGGGGTTGTCTTTGCCAGTGGTATCGGCGGACTGACCACTTTCCAGCACGAAGTCACTGATTTCGCTAAGGGAGATGGTACACCACGTTTCAACCCCTTCTTCATTCCAAAGATGATCCTGGATATTGCCGCCGGTCAGATCAGCATGCGTCATAATCTGCGCGGACCCAACTTTGCCGTGGTCAGTGCCTGTGCCAGCAGTACCAACGCTATCATGGATGCATTCAACCTGATCCGTCTGGGTAAAGCAGATATTATCCTGACAGGGGGTAGTGAAGCCGTGATCAGTGAAGCCGGTGTAGGCGGATTCAACGCCATGAAAGCGATGAGTGAACGGAATGATGATCCCAAAACTGCCAGTCGTCCCTATGATAAGGACCGTGATGGCTTTGTAATGGGTGAAGCTGCAGGTATGCTTGTACTCGAAGACCTGGATCACGCCCTCGCACGCGGAGCAAAAATCTATTGTGAAGTGGCCGGTTGCGGCGCCACTGCAGATGCTTATCATATCACAGCACCGCATCCGGAAGGACTAGGTGCCCGCAATGTTATGCTGGCAGCACTTGCAGAAGCGGGTATGCAACCGGATGAAATTGAT
The DNA here is from genome assembly GCA_943370345.1 of Chitinophaga pinensis. Classification (GTDB taxonomy): domain Bacteria; phylum Bacteroidota; class Bacteroidia; order Chitinophagales; family Chitinophagaceae; genus JJ008. The sequence goes on along the minus strand of CALRQQ020000067.1, from coordinate 5,728 downwards.
TATATCAACACCCATGGTACATCCACTCCCATCGGGGATGGAGCGGAGGTGAAAGCCATTACCGCTGTATTCGGGGAACATGCCTATAAACTCAATATCAGTGCCACCAAGTCCATGACCGGACATTGCCTGGGTGCTGCAGGGGTGATCGAAGCAATTGCCAGTATCAAGGCGCTGATACATGATATGGTGCCTCCGACCATCAACCATTTTACCGACGACCCGGAACTCGACCCAAAACTCAATTTCACTTTTAATAAAGCACAGCAACGTACAGTACGTGCGGCCCTCAGCAACACCTTTGGTTTTGGCGGCCATAATGCCTGTGTGATCGTTAAAAAGTATCCGGCCTGATTCGCCATTTTTTCGTAGCTTGAATACCGTGGATTTTTTTAAAAAATTTTTTACCAAACACGAAGGTTCCTCTTTCAAAAAAGAACTCAGGAATATGCTGGGTTATAAACCCGGTAATGTTTCGTTGTACAAGACCGCGCTGACCCACCGTTCTGTACGAGAAGGGGCTGATGAAAACAATGAACGGCTCGAATACCTGGGCGATGCAGTCCTGAGCGCCCTGATCGCGGATTACCTTTTCAAACGCTATCCCTACAAGGAAGAAGGCTTCCTGACCGAAATGAGGAGCAAGATGGTCAACCGTCAGCAGCTCAACGAGATCGCACTCCGTATGGGACTCAAGAAGATCACCCTGTTCAATAAAATGGACGGCTCACTCAAAGTGAGCCAGATATTCGGAAATACACTGGAGGCGCTGGTGGGTGCGATCTATCTGGATCTGGGTTATAAGAAAACAGCCAAATGGGTACTCGATTATATCATCCTGCCGCATATGTTCATGGATGATCTGGAAATTCTCGAGATTAACCATAAAAACAAACTGTATGGCTGGGCCAATAAGAACGGACGGGTACTTGAATTCGAAACACTGAATGAACGGCTGGAGAACGGCAGACGATTATTTACCGTAGCGGCCGTGCTGGATGGAAAAAATATCGCTGAAGGCCGGGCCTTTAATAAGAAAGATGCTTCACAGATCGCGGCCCAGGTGGCTGTAGAAAAACTGGGCATCGTGAATGCCGATTCAGCAGGTGACGGGGGAGAAGAGAGGTCGGTTGCTAATTGATCACATCAAAAAAACGAGTATGCCTTTGTCCTGCCGGTCAGTAACCCTGTTGTTACTCCTTACACTCCTGTTCGCCTGCAAGGAACCCCTCAAAGCAAAGGACGGCACCGTGTTTAAATCCCCTGCGGATTACAATGAATATATCATCAGCCGGCAAACCAAAGTCATCCGGAGTATTATTGAACTGGGGAATCGTATTGAAGTAAGTCCGGATACGGCCTACAAACTGCTGGATCAATATGCCGGACAAACAGACAGTGTGGTCACCGATATTAAGGGTATGCCCCCGTTCAGGGGAGACTCTTCATTCCGCGACGCGGCCGTTCGAAGTTTCACCTTTTACAAAACACTCTTTAATGATCATTACCGTCGCATCCTGAAAGTCCGGATGAAGGGGAATGAAAGTACGGAAGAAGGGATCGGCGAACTGATGGAGGTCATGGATAAGATCAAACGGGAAGAAGAGCAGCTGGACAAACAATTACACAATGCACAGACGGAATTCGCCCGTAAATATGATATGAAAATGCGCCCCAGTGCAATCCAGAAGGAAATCGATAAAAAAAATTAAGCCGGTCCGATCAGGTCCCATAGATTTCCATAGAGATCGGCAAATACCGCTACTTTCCCATACTCTTCCACCGATGGCGGACGAACTATCCTGACTTGCTCATCCTGTAAATATTGGTAGTCCCGGTCAAAATCATCCGTATGCAGGAACAGAAATACCCGTCCTCCCGTCTGATTGCCGATCCGTGTTTCCTGTTCCGGAGTAGCCGCTTTCGCCAGCAACAGCTTCGCGCCTTGTGATCCGGGTGGCGCAATCACCACCCAGCGTTTGGTTTCAGACAAAATCGTATCCTCCACCAGGGTAAACCGGAGTTTACCCGTGTAAAAAGCAATGGCTTCATCATAGTCACCCACCACCAGGGCGATCTGTGCAAGTTCTTGTTTCATGTTTTTTAGAGCGATTATTTTCGTTCACTGCAGAGTTCGATCAGCACACCATTTGTATGTTTGGGGTGCAGAAAGCAGACCCATTTGTTATCGGCCCCGGCTTTGGGTTTTTCATTCAGCAGCACAAAACCTTCTTCTGTCAGCCGTTTCATTTCTGCCTCAATGTCGTCCACGGCGAATGCTACATGGTGCAGTCCTTCCCCTTTTTTTTCAATAAAACGGGCGATCACTCCTTCCGGGTCACTGCTTTCCAGCAACTCCACTTTATTCGGTCCGTTTTGGAAGAAAGCGGTGTTTACTTTTTCACTTTCAACGGTTTCGGTCTTGTAACAGGGGCTGTTGAGCAGCTTCTCATAAACCGGCACCGCTGCCGCCAGGCTTTTGACGGCAATGCCTATATGTTCAATCTTTTGCATAATAGGGAGTTATAAATGTAAAATTAGGTCTTTTCGAAATCGGTAAAATCAATGGTTTTGCCCAAATTACCGCTCTCATTTAGAACCTTTTGAGGTAATTTTGTGTTAATTGAAACGAACAACGATCAACAATACTTATGTTACAATTTCCCATTTATCTCGACCATAACGCCACAACCCCCTGCGACCCCAGGGTGGTGGAGGCCATGATTCCGTATTTCACCAATAGTTTTGGTAATGCCGCCAGTCGTAACCACTCTTTCGGGTGGCAGGCTGAAGAAGCCGTGGACTATGCCCGCGAGCAGGTTGCCAAACTGATCGGTGCTGATCCAAAAGAGATCATTTTCACTTCCGGAGCCACTGAGGGCGACAACCTGGCCATTAAAGGGGTATATGAAATGTATGCCAGTAAAGGCAATCATATCATCACCTGCAATATCGAGCACAAAGCGGTGCTGGATACCTGCAAGCATATTGAAAAAGAAGGCGGGGAAGTGACCTACCTGAAAGTAAAAGACAACGGACTGATCGACCTCGCTGAACTCGAAGCCGCTATCAAGCCCAATACGATCCTGATCGCGATCATGTATGCCAATAACGAAATTGGCACCATCATGCCGATGAAGGAGATCAGTGCCATTGCGCGCAAACACGGGGTACTGGTATTCAGCGATGCCACTCAGGCTGTTGGAAAGATCCCGGTGGATGTGAATAAGGATGGCATCGACCTGATGGCTTTCACTGCTCACAAAATGTATGGACCCAAAGGGGTGGGTGCCTTATATGTTCGCCGCAAGAACCCCCGCGTTAAAGTAACTGCCCAGATCGATGGTGGCGGACACGAACGTGGTATGCGCAGCGGCACCCTGAATGTGCCGGGTATCGTAGGTTTTGGTAAAGCCTGCGAGATCTGTATGAATGAAATGGAAGAAGAAACAGCCCGGGTAAGCAAACTCCGCGATAAACTGCAGACCGAACTGCTGAAAGTGGAAGAGTCGTACCTCAATGGCGATCAGGATCATAAACTGCCCCATGTAACCAATATCTCCTTTAAGTATGTGGAAGGAGAAGGGCTGATGATGGGTTTCAATAAGAATATTGCGCTGTCTTCAGGTTCAGCCTGTACTTCGGCCTCCCTGGAACCTTCTTATGTGCTCAAAGCACTGGGATTGGGCGATGATCTGGCACACAGTTCGCTGCGTTTTGGTCTGGGACGTTTCACCACCGAAGAGCAGATCGACTTTACAATTGAACAGGTAACCAATACGGTCAATAAATTAAGGGAAATGAGTCCCCTCTGGGAAATGTTCAAGGAAGGTATTGATCTGAACACGATCGAGTGGGCACACCACTAAGCAGTTGAAAGGGTGACGGGTTGATAAGTTGACAGGGCCCGTCAAAACATGTTTACCTGTCAACTTATTAACTTATCAACATAAAAACAATTACCAATGGCATACAGCGAAAAAGTAATCGATCACTACCAGAACCCCAAAAATGTGGGCACCCTGGATAAAAGCAAAAGCAATGTAGGTACCGGTCTCGTGGGTGCACCCGAGTGCGGCGACGTAATGCGTCTGCAGATCGAGGTGGATGATGCGACAGGTATCATCAAAGATGCGAAGTTCAAGACCTTTGGTTGCGGATCAGCGATCGCCTCCTCCTCCCTGGCCACGGAATGGCTGAAGGGAAAATCGGTGGAAGAAGCGGTGAAGATCGACAACATGACCATTGTGGAAGAACTGAACCTGCCCCCGGTAAAGATCCACTGCTCAGTACTGGCTGAAGACGCCATCAAAGCAGCGATCAATGATTACCGCCAGAAGAACGGGCTGGAAGAACTGAAGTTTGAAGAAAGTGTAATTCACTAGAAAAGTTCCGGGTTTCGAGCGGATACAGACTGTCAACGCGCAATCTGACTTTGCCGGAAGGTAAGCTCGCAACTAAGAACTCGTAATTAAATTGTATGAGTATAGCAACCGAAAACGCCATCTACGTCAGCGACAAGGCAAAAGCCAAGGTCGCACAGCTCCTCGCCGATGCAGGCGTGGCAGATGACCCGTCCTATTTCCTGCGCGTAAGCGTGGTAGGCGGGGGGTGTTCTGGCCTGAGCTATAAACTGGATTTTGATAATGAAGCAAAACCCATGGACCAGTCATTCGAAGACAATGGCGTGAAAGTGGTGACCGACCTGAAAAGTTTCCTGTATCTGGTGAATACCACGCTGGACTTTTCTGACGGTCTGAATGGCAAAGGGTTTTATTTCAGCAATCCGAATGCCAGCCGTACCTGCGGTTGCGGGGAGAGTTTTGCAGTTTAATAAAACAGATTTAAATAGTAAAAAGGGGATGCCTCAAAAGCATCCCCTTTTTTTATGAACTAACCACTCGCCGGAGCCCGAAATATTGCAGATTACCCGTATTTTGCATCATTGTCCAAGCCTATGTGGTCTGTATGTAAAAAAGAGCTCCGCCAATTCTTCAGTAGCCTCACCGGTTACATTGCGATCATCGTATTCCTGCTGGTCAACGGGCTCGTGCTTTTTGTGTTTGAAGAGAATATCCTTGACTTTGGCTATGCCACACTCGACCGGTTTTTCCAGCTGGCTCCCTGGATCCTGCTCTTGCTGATCCCGGCCATCACTATGCGCAGTTTTGCGGAAGAATTCAAGACCGGCACCTACGAGATCCTGCAGACCCGTCCGCTTACCCGCACACAGATCATTGCCGGAAAATACCTCGGCAGTCTGATCGTTGTCCTGATTGCCTTAATACCCACCCTGGTCTATATCTTTTCCATTCAGCAGCTGGCGGCCGGCGAAGGAATGGATATGGGAGCCACTCTCGGATCCTATATCGGCCTCTTTTTTCTTGCTGCCGTATTCACCGCCATCAGTATCTGTTGCAGCAGTTTTACCAATAATGCCGTGGTGGCTTTTATTGCCGGTCTGATCGGCTGTGCCCTGATCTATTATGGATTCAGTGCCATCAGTAAGATCCCTGCACTGGCCAACGGCCCCGATTATTATGTGGAAATGATCGGTATTGATTTTCATTACCGCAGTATCAGCCGGGGACTGATCGATACCCGTGATCTCGTCTATTTCGGCAGTGTCATCTTCCTTTTCTTCGCCATAACTAACCGAAACCTCCTGAAGCGATAATATGAAAAGCCGTACAGGAAATATAATGGCCTCAAAATACTGGTGGGTACT
>CALRQQ020000066.1:0-11361 GCA_943370345.1 Chitinophaga pinensis | reverse complement strand
CCTGGTGGATAAAGACTTTTTTCACATCGGTGATGGAAACACCGGCCTTATCCAGACAATCCTTCATGGCAGCCGGAACATACTGCATGGCATATTCGTATACTTTGCGGCCTTTCATTTTTATATAGCGCACACGGGGGTCGCTACCGGGAAAATTACTTTTTCCGAGATAGAGATAATAGGCTTCATCCAGGCAGTGACTCTGTACACTCCAGGAAAGAATACCGGGACCACCTTCTTCCACCTGCTGTGCTTCGAGCACCGTGGCCCCTGCGCCATCCGAGAAGATCATACTGTCGCGGTCATATACATCGATCACCCGGCTCAGCGTTTCCGTACCGATGACCAGTGCTTTCTTAGCGGCGCCTGCCTTGAAATAGGTATCGGCCTGGATCACACCTTGTACCCAGCCGGGACAACCGAATAAAATATCATAGGCCACACAATTGGGATTTTTGATGCCAAGGTCATGTTTGACCCTGGAGGCCAATGCGGGTAATACATCGGTCTGTATGGTATGCTTGATCACATTCCCGAAATTCTGCGCCACAATGATCTGATCCAGTTCTTCCGGATCGATGCCACTGTCTTCAATGGCCTGACGTGCAGCCAGTGTGGCCATATCTGAAGAATTCATTTCCTCTGCTGCGTAGCGTCTTTCTTCGATCCCGGTAATATCCTGAAACTTGGATACGATCTCTTCGGTAGGGGTCTCGATCCGGTTGGCATCTTCTCCGTAAAATGTCTGAATGGCAAAGTCACGGTTGGTTTTAACCACCGGTGGTATATAACAGCCTGAACCGGTAATAATCGTTCGGATATGCATAAATTGACAAAAAATCAGGAATGACTGATTTCTCCCGGCTAATATAGGACTACTTGTTTATTTTACCATTGACCGGCGGTATTTCATTGCATTTTATTCATTAATTATTAAACAGTCAGATGAAATTGAAATCAATGATGATCATGGGACTGATCCTGCTTTCCCTGCTTCCTTTGTACCTGCTGTATCAATGGTTGCAGCGAAAAATGGATCCACGTCGATCTCTTTCCCGATTCCTAAGTTTCACCGCAGTTATGTTCGTAGTGGTTTTTAGCTACACCTTCCTGCTGGTATTCAGTATCCGCCTGTTTTTTCCGGGTGCATGAAGTGACAGGCGACAACGCCATTATTTTGGGGCTAGTCCGCATATCTCCTTATTTTTACCGCCATAAAACCAATCGTTATGTCGAATAACTTACTGAAAGGAAAGAAAGGTATCATTTTCGGGGCACTGGATGAAAATTCCATTGCCTGGAAAACAGCGCTGAAGTGTTATGAACAAGGCGCTCAGATCGTATTGACCAATGCACCGGTGGCCCTGCGTATGGGAGAGATCAATAAACTCGCTGAACAATGTGGTAATGCGCCGGTGATCGGAGCCGATGTGACCCAGATGGAAGACCTGCAGCATCTGCTCCAGGAATCCATGAATCATTTCGGTGGCAAGATCGATTTTATCCTGCATTCGATCGGAATGAGCATCAATATGCGCAAAGGCCTTCATTATACCGAGATCAATTATACACACAATCAGAAGACATTGGATATTTCCGCGATCAGTCTGCACAAACTGCTGCATACGGCATGGAAGATGGATGCTATCAATGACTGGGGTAGTGTGGTGGCTCTGACCTATATCGCGGCCCAGCGTGTATTCCCCGATTATAATGAAATGGCTGATGCCAAATCCTTACTGGAAAGTATCGCCCGCAACTTCGGGTACCACTACGGTGTCCGGAATAAAATCAGGATCAATACCATTTCCCAATCCCCGACCCGTACCACGGCCGGCGGTGGCGTGAAAGGATTTGACGGGTTCATCACCTATGCAGAGAAAATGAGTCCGCTGGGTAATGCTACCGCGGATGATTGTGCCAATTACACCGTGACACTTTTCAGTGACCTCACACGGTACGTGACCATGCAAAATCTTTTTCACGATGGCGGCTTCAGTTTTACCGGAGTTACCAATGCCGTTATTGAAAAAATGTAATTCAGCTTTTTTCCCAGGGGACTGTACAATCAGTGCAGTCCCTTTTTTATGCCTGGTTGGCAGAACAGAATGGTCTGGGGTATGAAAAAACCCCTCGGAAGGAGGGGTGTTATAATTTTTCAGTTGTTTAATACTCGTCTTCGTTGAACAGGAAGTCATCCTGTGTTGGATAATCCGGCCAGATGTCCTCAATGGTCTCATATACATCACCTTCATCTTCCAGTTCCTGCAGATTCTCCACCACTTCGATGGGAGCACCGGAACGGATAGAGTAGTCGATCAGTTCATCTTTGGTAGCCGGCCAGGGCGCATCTTCTAGGTACGAGGCTAATTCAAGTGTCCAGAACATCTTCTCAGGATTTATATTTTTTTATTAAAGCTTCCTCTTTTACAGGAAGTTGAGGGGCTCCGGATTACACGGCAAAACCCATTAATTTTCCGCAAATGTAGTTGTATTCAGGAATTTTCCAAATCCTTAATTGTACACGATTTTCGAAGGTTTTCTTAAAATGCGGGGAAAGACGGGCAAGCGGTTTTTTTAAGCCCCGGCATATTTGCGATATTTGACGAATGATCAGCGGAAAAAACATATATAAACGGTATGGCACGGTGGAAGTATTGAAGGGAGTGGATGTGGAAATAAACCGTGGGGAAGTAGTGTCGATCGTTGGGCCTTCCGGCTCCGGCAAGAGCACTTTATTACATATTCTCGGCACATTGGATACCGCCGACAGAGGGGAGGTAAGTATGAATCAGGTGCCCCTGCATACCCTGACGGGCAAAAAGATGGCCGCATTCCGGAATAAACATATCGGGTTTGTTTTCCAGTTTCATCACCTGCTCCCTGAGTTCTCTGCCTTGGAAAATGTATGTATACCGGGTTGGCTTTCAGGTCGTGCGAAGGCTTTGGTCCGGCAGGAAGCCGAAAAACTGCTCACGATGCTGGGTCTTGCCAACCGCATGGAGAACAAACCAAATCAATTGTCCGGGGGCGAGCAGCAACGGGTGGCCGTGGCCCGTGCCCTGATCAATCAACCCGATATTATTTTTGCCGATGAACCGACCGGCAACCTCGATTCGGCCAATGCGCGTGACCTGCACCAGCTGTTTTTTGATCTCCGCAGTCAGTTCAATCAGACCTTTCTGATCGTGACCCATAATGAGGAACTGGCCACACTCAGTGACCGGGTGCTGCACATGAAAGACGGGAAGATCGTTCAGGGATGAGTGTTGAACCAGCTTTTTAATTCATCCAGTGTATTGGTCACTTTCGGGCCATCTGTCCACCAGTCATGAAAAGTGAGTGGATAACTCACCAGTTTGTGGTCAACCCCCAGGGTACCCAGTTTGGTATTGAGGGAGCTGCTCTGATCCGGGGCTACTACAAAATCCTGGTCGCCATGAAAGAAAATTGTCGCCGGTACGGTGGCATTGGCCTGATAAAAAGGGCTGCAGTTCTTATAGCGGGCCGTGGCTTCTGCCGAGGCAGGAAATAAAGGAAGTCCGAGGTAGGGTTCAAGGATCGGATTATAAATATTGAAATTATAATAGGACATATTATACAGGTCGGTGGGTCCGGCCAATGACCCCACGGCTTTTATTCTTCCTGTGGCATTCTGGGTATACGCATAGCTAAGGGAGAGATGACCGCCGGCACTGTGACCGGCGATATAGAGTTTTTGTCCGTTGAAGGTATTTATGGCTGATCTGCGCAGGGTATAATTGATCGCACTGTCCACATCATCGAGCTGCATTTTATAATTATCCGTGGTATTCAGCGTAAGCCGGTAATTGATATTCGCTACCGCAAAGCCTCTGGCTTTTAATCCATTCAGCAACCAGTTCAGTTCCGCTTTGTCACCAGTAACCCAACCACCTCCATGTATCACAATGACCAGGGGTGTGTTGCTGGTCCGGTTGGCAGGTAAACCCAGATCGAGTATTTGTGCCGGAGCGGAACCATAGGACAGATTAAGGAGAGTGGTATCGCGCAGGGGACCCGCAGGAGGAGGGTTGACCGGTTCCTGCTGACAACTGCTGCAATAAATGACCATCAGAAATAACCCATAGAATATCCGCATATCGTTGGTTTTATATAAAACGGAGAACTTCAATTGCTATGTCGCAATGAACAGGGGGTGGGTTGTATTGCTGTAGCGGTTAAATTCTCGGTTTCCAGGGAATTTCAGGGGCATTCAATTGCATACCGGCGAAACGGCCCAGTACAAACAGGTAGTCACTCAGCCGGTTCAGGTACTTCAGGATCAGGGGCTCCACTTCCAGGCTTTCCAGTTCGAGGCGCACACAGCAACGTTCCGCTCTTCTGGCCACACAGCGGGCTATATGCAGGTGAGAAACGGTGGGGTGCCCTCCTGGCAGAATAAAGTTCTTCATTTCAGGTAAAGCTTCATTCATCCGGTCCATTTCTTTTTCCAGCCATTCCACATCCGGCTCTTTCAGATCGGGCAGACGCATCAGGGGTTCTTTGACCGGATCACAAGCCAGGGAGGAGCCTATGGTGAATAACCGGTCCTGAATTTCCTGCAGCGTGTTACGGCTGTTATCATCGGTAAGCAGGTCACGGCAAAGACCGATCACTGAATTCAGCTCATCAATGGTGCCGTATGCTTCTATGCGTAAATGGGATTTAGGCACTTTGGTGCCGCCGATCAGACTGGTTGATCCTTTATCGCCTACTTTGGTATATATCCTGGTTGACATGTTGGTTGAATGTGCTTCACAACAAAGTTGCTCCATAAAAAGTTCCCGGTCCGCTAAGGAATTTATTGCATCAATGATGCGAATATTGACCAGCCTTCTCATTTTTCTTATCGGTCTCCACCACGCCGTCACGCAAACGCACGATCCGGTGGGCATGATTGGCGATATCTTCTTCGTGTGTAACCAGTACGATCGTATTGCCGTTACTATGTATGGTATTGAAGATCTCCATGATCTCGTAGGAGGTCTTGGTATCGAGGTTGCCGGTCGGTTCATCAGCCAGGATGATCGACGGGTCATTCACCAGGGCGCGGGCAATAGCCACCCGTTGACATTGGCCGCCGGAAAGTTCATTGGGTTTGTGATGGCTGCGGTCGGTCAGGCTCACCATTTCCAGCACCTGCATGGCTTTTTCGGTTCTTGCTTTTTTATTCATGCCGGCATATACGAGTGGCAGGGCTACGTTTTCCGCGGCGGTGAGGCGGGGGAGGAGATTGAATTGCTGAAATACAAATCCGATCTCTTTATTCCGCACTTCGGCCAGGGCATTATCGGCCATGGTGCTTACGTCATTATTGTTGAGTATATATCGCCCGGCAGTGGGGGTATCCAGGCAGCCAAGGATATTCATCAGGGTACTTTTGCCGGAGCCTGAAGGACCCATTAAAGCCACGTATTCATTTTTAAAAATATCCAGGGAGATGCCCTTCAGTACAGGCAGGGCCTGTTTGCCCATGTAGTAGCTTTTCTGAATATCTTCCAGATGGATGATGCCCTGTGCCATATTATTTTTTTATCACTTTGGGGACCTTGAAAAATTGTTCATCATGGAGCGGGGCATTGCGTAAAGCTTCGTCCCGGCTTACTGATCCCCGGAGCTCGTCATCCCGCAGCACATTTACTTCCGGACTCATGTGCAGCAGTGGTTCCACACCGGCCAGGTCCAGTTCATTCAGTTTTTCCACGAAACCGATCATCCGCTCCAGGTCATTTTTGATCCCTTCTTTTTCGGAATCCGAAAACTGCAGGCGGGAGAGCTGGGCCAGTTTATTCACTAACTGATCGTTGACTTCCATGGAACAAAGATAATCAGGACTGTTCAGATGGCCGAAGAACTGTGACAGGTGGCAAAAATGTCAGGTTATTTTCGGAAAAGCCATTTTTGGATGTTAGAAATACTGGTATGGGGTAAGAGCTTTAATAAATCCCACTTGTATTGAAGGCTGGCATGGGATCAACGGCAAATCAGATAAGGTTTTAAAAGGATATGTAAGTATTTTATTCATTTCTACAAATCAGTATCCGTTATTAATTCCTGTAGATTGATTAAGCGTTAAACTTGTTTGTATTTTTTTACTTGCAGAAAATTGTCATGCGGTATACGCAGTGGCCATGATCGGCAAAATATGCCCCTGAATGATGAGCGTTTTTTTAAGAATCCTGATTGTATTGGTTGTTTCAGTTGTTCCTTATACGATTAATGCACAGGTGTTGTCTGTTTCCGGCGTTGAGCAGCTGACCATTACCGGGGGAACCATGTTTCATGCAGAAGGCCTTACTCTTACCCCGGATATGCCCTTCACTTTGAGCGGTATTCATTTGCAACGGACACATACCGTTTCCAACAATACGCTGAATACACATGTTCGTCGGGTGTATAAGTTCAATATTCCATCTGGCAGCTATTCCGGTTCTGTTAAAATTAACTATGCGGATGACGAGCTGAATGGGTTGAATGAATCACACTTACAGGTTAATGTGCATAATGGGAATACCTGGCATAATTTTCCAAGCAGCCTCAACGATCATATCGGCAATTCGGTGCATTCATCCACATTTACTGTTTCAGGGCTGCATGAAATTACACTGGCAGCCTCCTATGATGCCTTACCGGTGGAGTGGCACTCTTTTACCGCAGTCCGTCAGGGTAAGAAGGTCCGGCTTCACTGGGCTACCGATCGTGAAATAAATACAGCGGCATATGAAATTCAGCATTCAACAGATGGGGTCAACTGGTTTACGATTGGAACAACCCCGGCATCCGGTAACAGTTCAACACTGACCCAATATGAATTTCTCCATCAATTTCCTTCGCCAGGGCTCAATTTTTATCGAATTCGTCAAACAGATATGGATGGAAGGTATTCCCACAGTGAGGTCCGGAGTGTTTGGTTAGAAAAGGCTGTTCCGGGTATTATAGTAACCGGAAATCCCGTGATTAATGAAACACTCTTGTTTCAACTTAACGGGAATGCACTATGGATCTATTTAACTACAGTAGACGGAAAAATCCTATACCGTGGTTATCGCCAGCCTGGATTACACCAGATCAGTATGACAGGTTTTGCGAAAGGGGTTTATATTTTACAATGCACAGCCGGAACTGTAAAAGTACTGTTGCAATAATCATTGAACTAATACACATATACCGGCCAACAATTAACATTCAATTCAATGTATACCATGCATAAAACAAATTTTCAGGGAGTTTATAAGGGGGTATTTCCAGCGGCTAAATTGGTGCTCTTTATTTTGGGACTGTTTTTATTAACAAGCCATGTAGGGGCACAGGTGGGGATTGGTACCAGTACTCCGGATGCTTCGTCGCAACTGGAGCTGGTAAGTACCTCTAAAGGATTACTGATACCCCGTATGACGGCCGCTCAACGGGCAGCCATTGTCAGTCCGGCTGCCAGTCTCTTAGTTTATCAGACGGACGGGGTGCCCGGATTTTACTATAATAGCGGGACAGCTGCAGCCAGCAACTGGGTCTGCCTGAATACAGAAGCTCAGTTGACAGCCCTCAGTTTTAATACGACCGGGAGCCTCTTCGCCAGTTCATCAGCAGGGTCGTTAACCACCGATAATAAAGCCTGGTTGATCGGGGGTAATAGTGCAACGGCTGAACTTAATTTCGGGTTAACCTCTAATAATCATCTCAATATCATAACTAATAATATCTACCGTGGAAAGTTTGCGTCCAGCGGACAGTTCATGTATGGAACATCTACATCCTTTTTTCCTGGCGATTTGATTACTGTGACAAACAACTCATCGTATCCCAATGGCTTTAATTCGTATTCCACTCAGAACGGCAATGCCATTTTTGGTCAGATACGATCCGGAAATATCACATCTTTAGCTGCAATTGAAGGGAATTATTCAGGAGCTGGTGGTGCTGGAACAAAAGGGGTAATGGGAACAAACAATTCAACTGCAAGCGGGAGCAGTTTTCGCATAGGCGGAGCTTCAGCCGGTCTTCAGGGATTGCATCAAGCTGCAAGTGGCTCATATCAGTTTGGAATAGTGGGTGCACAAAACTCTGTTTCTGTTCGTGCAGGAGCGGTTTTAGGGGATGACTTTGGTATAGCATTTGGCAGCCTGGCATATTATGCTTCAACCGCAGTAGATTATGCAGTGTATGGCTTTGGTAAGGCATATGCTAATGGTATCGTTGGAGGGAGGTCTGCTAATACAGACCGCTCCGGAATGGAAGAACCGAATACAATGATCGGAATGGGAATTTACGGGGGTGTCATGGGGGGCTGGATCCGTGGGATGGAATATGGTGCAGCTTTTAAAGGGAAACAGTTTGGAAGCTTTACCGACGGGAAGGCGATAACCAATGATGTTTTCATTTCTCTGGCTGATAATAACAGTGACAGTCGTACGGTAACCTATGCACCAGTGGCGTTGACAGCTGATATACAGCTAAAAGGAAGGGCCAGGCTGGAACAGGGGCGGGCATTTGTACCCTTTGATGAAAGTGTACGAAATATTCTGAAAGCAGAAACGGCCGTTATTAATATCACCCCGATGGGCAATACCAGGGGTATATATATCGACAAAGTAAACGAAAACGGATTCTGGCTGGTGGAAAATAATAACGGGCAGGCCTCCGTGGAATTCTGCTGGCTTTTAACGGCCACCCGGAAAGATGTGGAAACAACCGTTTCGCCGGAGATCGCCGATAAATCGTTTGATCATCACCTGAACAATGTCATGTTCAATGAGAACAATACCAAAGATCAGCCCGGCAGTTTATGGTGGGATGGAACAAAAGTCCGTTTTGATCCGATCCCTAAGGGATTGCTGGAAAAGATCCGTGGTGAAATGGCGAAAGAACTTCAGCAGGAAATGAAAAAGCTCAGCCGCCCCAGAGATTGATACGGATTAACAGGCCCGAAGAATGGGTCTTAAAGAGGCTGCCGCATTCCGGCGGCCTCTTTGTATATTTGCCGCCCTATGGCAGCAAAGAAAGAACTCGTTATGAGCGGTATCCGGCCCACCGGTTTTTTACACCTCGGGAACTATTTCGGGGCGGTGCGGAACTATGTCCGGATGCAGGACGAATTTGAATGTTATTTTATGGTGGCCGACCTGCACTCGCTGACCACCCATCCGGATACAAAGGAACTGAAGACCAATGTGCAGCGTGTATTGGCGGAAAATATTGCTTCCGGACTAGATCCGGAAAAAGTGGCCTTGTATTGCCAGAGCCATGTGTTCGAAACGGCCGAACTGTATCTCTACCTGAATATGCTGGCCTATATTGGTGAGCTTGAAAAAACCACAACGTTTAAAGATAAGGTCAGGCTTCAGGAGAATAATGTAAATGCCGGCTTACTCACTTACCCTGTATTACAGACGGCTGATATTATTCTGCACCGCGCTAAATATGTCCCTGTAGGAAAAGACCAGGAACAGCATCTTGAAATGGCCAGGAACTTTGTGAACCGCTTTAATCACAGATATGGTGAAGTTTTCCCCGAACCCATCGCTTTTAACTATGGGGAAGAACTGATCAAGGTTCCCAGTCTTGACGGAGCCGGTAAAATGAGTAAGAGCGAGAACCAGCTGGCCACCATCTACCTGTCAGACGATGATGACCTGATCCGTAAAAAATGTATGAAGGCTAAGACGGATGCCGGTCCCACGGAACCCAACACACCCATGCCTGATTATATTGAGAATATATTCCTCCTGATGAAACTGGTAAGTGCGGAAGACGTGATCAGTAAGTTCAGGAACGATTACAATGCCTGTACCATCCGGTATGGCGATATGAAGAAGCAACTGGGTGAGGATATGGTACGCTTTATCACCCCCATCCGGGAGAAGGCCGAAGCCATCCGGAACAATGAAGCCTATCTGAAAGAAGTCATGGAAATGGGGGCCGAGAAAGCCCGTAAAAGTGCCAGGGCCACGATGGAACTGGTACGGGAAGCGATCGGGCTGAATTATTTTTAAAAATACCGGGATCATGGAATCCCAAAGTCCGAAAAAGGGCTTACTTTGAAGCCCTCCCTTTTGGGATGTTTATCCGGAATTTAATCAGTTATGGCAAAAGCTAAGAAACCAAAACACATCGCCATTGCAGGCAATATCGGCGCTGGTAAGACGACCCTCACCGAAATGCTCAGCAAGCATTATAAGTGGATCCCCAATTTTGAGGATGTGGACCACAATCCCTACCTCATGGATTTTTATGAGGATATGCCCCGCTGGAGTTTCAATCTGCAGATCTTCTTCCTCAACAGCCGGCTGCGTCAGTTAGTAGAGATCCAGAAAGGAACCGAGACCGTGATCCAGGACCGTACCATTTACGAGGATGCCAACATCTTTGCGCCCAACCTGCATGAAATGGGACTGATGAGCAAACGGGATTTTGACAATTACTATCACTTTTTTCAGACGCTCAAGACCCTGGTGCAGCCGCCCGATCTGCTGATCTACCTGAATGCATCGGTACCTACCCTGGTGGGACAGATCCAGAAAAGGGGCCGTGAATACGAGGAGAATATCCGGCTTGACTATCTGAAAAAACTGAATGAATATTATAATAAGTGGATCGGCGACTATAAAGAAGGGAAGCTCCTGGTGATCGATGTGGACAAGAATAAATTTGCGGAGCGCGATGAGGACTTCGGAGAGATCATCCGGAAAGTGGATGCCGAACTCTACGGGCTGTTTTAACCGGTATTGAATTTTTTAAATGAACAACGGCGATTCAACTGAATCGCCGTTGTTCATTTACAGGAGATGAAAAACTTAATAATCCGCATACTCCTTTAGTTCTTCCAGCATCCGGCTGATCTTTTTCAGCCATTCGGCCTGTTTGACCTCATCAATGCTGTGCCGGGTTTCGTAGTCATATTGTGCCTGCACCGCAGCCTTCTCATCGGCTACTTCCTTGTAGATCCTGTTCAGTTCTTTCTGGTAGTGTTGCTTATTGAACGTATACGTACTCATCCGCTGGTGCAGTTTACGGGCATATACTTCCGCAATATCAAAATGCCCCTGCTCATGTGCCAGGATATAAGCGGTTTTATTTCGGCCCCAGGAACGGGTGCGCGAAAACCAGGATTTGATGGTGTAACTGAATTGTCCTTCTTTAAAATGGTAATCGATACTCAGCGATGTACTGGTGGTGGCCGCCGCATCGCTTTTCGGATTGGGACTGGCTTTGTAATCACTCCAGGTGAGCTTGCGGTCCTTATTCCAGGTAAGGATATCCTCACCGGCATCCTGAGCCTGCAAAGTTGAAACAGAAAGTAAAACCAGTAACAGGGGGAAAATTCGTTTCATGCGATACTAAAAC
>CALRQQ020000065.1:0-11367 GCA_943370345.1 Chitinophaga pinensis | reverse complement strand
CTTCTTCCCGTCCGGGTACACGGCCTGCTAATCTGCAAGGTATATGGAATGATTTGCTCTCCCCTCCCTGGGGCAGTAAGTATACCACCAATATCAATGCAGAGATGAATTACTGGCCGGCGGAATTACTGAACCTGTCGCCCATGCACGAGCCTTTGTTTGGAATGATCAATGAACTTTCACAGACCGGAAAAGTAACCGCTAGGGAATATTACAATGCACCCGGCTGGGTATTGCATCACAATACCGATCTGTGGAGAGGCACGGCGGCGATCAATGCCTCCAATCATGGTATCTGGGTTACCGGTGGAGCGTGGATGACACAACATTTATGGGAGCATTATTTATTTACACAGGACAAGCTGTTTCTGAAGAACAAAGCTTATCCCATCATGCGGGAGGCGGCTCGTTTCTTTAACAGCTTTCTGGTAAAAGATCCGGTAACGGGATACCTGATCAGTACACCATCCAACTCACCCGAACAGGGCGGATTAGTGGCTGGTCCCACTATGGATCACCAGATCATCCGTGCACTGTTTAGTAATGTGATAGCTGCGGCGGAAATTTTAAAAGTGGACCATGAACTGAAAACGGAGCTGATGGATAAATACAAGCGTATCGCTCCGAATACGATCGGCAAATATGGTCAGTTGCAGGAATGGATGCAGGACAGGGATGATACAACGAATAAGCACCGGCATATCTCCCATCTCTGGGGGATGTATCCGGGGAATGAGATCAATTTTGATGAAACACCGAAACTGATGCAGGCTGCCAGGCAATCTTTATTATATCGGGGTGATGCGGCCACCGGTTGGAGTCTGGGGTGGAAGATCAATTGCTGGGCCCGTTTCAAAGACGGGGATCATACTTTTAAACTGATACAGATGCTGATGAGTCCGGCAAAAGGCGGAGCCGGCAGCTACCCGAATCTTTTTGATGCGCATCCGCCTTTTCAGATCGATGGCAATTTTGGCGGCGCAGCCGGTATCGGGGAAATGTTAGTGCAAAGTCATACAAAGTATATAGATATTCTGCCTGCATTACCAGCTGCATTACCGGATGGTACGGTGAAAGGTATTTGTGCCCGGGGTGGTTTTGTGCTGAATATGCAATGGCAGGCCGGAAAATTAGTGAACCTGGAAGTGTTGTCAAAAGCAGGTCAGCCCTTAGTACTCCGTTATAATGGGAAAGTAAAAGAATTCAGTACCGTTAAAAATAAAAGCTACCGGTTCAATGCGTCGCTGGAGTTATTATAATATCATCGGTTTATGCTTCTTGCTGCCCTTGCTCGGAAAGGCACAGCGGCTGGATATTTCCCTCGATAAGGATTGGGAGAGTATTGCTGTTGCCGTTAAGCCAGGAGAAAAGCTCACTACAATTCCTTCACCTGACCAATATTGGAACTGGACAAAAGTGAATATTCCGCATAACTGGGATCAATATGAGGGATACCGCCGATTGCAACACGGTAATTACCACGGTACAGCTGTTTATCGCAGAACAATTTCAATCAAACAGGCAAAAACCGGAAAACGGTTTTTTCTTTATTTCGAAGGAGTGGGTTCATTCGCACAGGTAAGCCTCAATGGCCGGGAAGTAGGATCACATGCCGGTGGCAGAACCAGTTTTACAATTGATGTGACGGATTATCTTTTAACAGATGGACGTGTCAATATATTGCAGGTGATCGCCACTCATCCACTCAATATTAAAACGCTTCCCTGGGTCTGCGGCGGATGCTCCGATGAACGGGGCTTTTCTGAAGGCTCTCAACCACTGGGAATTTTCAGGCCGGTGCATTTAATAGTCACCAATGATGTACGTATATCTCCTTTCGGTGTACATGCCTGGGCAGATATTAAAGGGGAGGAAGTGAAACTACATGTAAATACCAGTCTGAAGAATTATGCGGCTAAAGAACGGAAGCTGGTGGTTGTACAGCAGTTGCTGGATCAATGGGGCAAGGTAGTTGACAGGTGGCAGGTTGATAGGTTGACAGAGAAGAACGATTCTGTAACGGTAGAACAGTCAGTAAAGCTGAAAAAGAATCCGGTGAGGTGGTCGGTGGAGCGGCCTTATCTCTATACCATTGAGACGATCCTCCTTGAGAATAATAAAGTAGTTGACCGGTTAAGTACGCCTTTTGGATTCCGTACGATCAACTGGAAGACACCTACTAACCAGTTTTTATTGAATGACAAACCAGTATTCATTAATGGTATTGCAGAGTATGAGCATTTATTAGGACAAAGCCATGCTTTCAGCAGGGAGCAGGTCATTTCCCGGATCAACTGGGTACAGTCTGCGGGCTTCAATGCCTTCCGTGACGGGCACCAGCCGCATAATTTATTATATGGCGATCTCTGTGATCAGCGGGGTATTCTCTGGTGGACCCAGTTATCTGCTCATGTCTGGTATGATACGCCGGAGTTCCGGAAAAATTTCAAAGAACTTTTACGGGAATGGGTGATTGAAAGGCGCAACAGTCCATCCGTTATTTTATGGGGCCTGCAGAATGAAAGCAAGTTGCCCGAAGATTTTGCCAAAGAATGTACCGAACTCATACGTTCACTTGATCCGACAGCCTCTTCACAACGATTGGTCACTACCTGTAATGGCGGCACAGGCACCGATTGGGATGTACCGCAGAACTGGACCGGCACGTATGGAGGTAACCCGGATGAGTATGCGAAGGACCTGAAGAAACAGGTGCTGGTTGGGGAGTATGGGGCCTGGCGGAGTATTGACCTGCACTCCGAAGGCGGGTATAAGCCGGATGGTCCGTTGAGTGAAGATCGTTTTACCGCCCTGATGGAGAAAAAGGTCCGTTTGGCAGAATCAGTAAAAGACAGTGTGGCCGGGCATTTTTTCTGGCTGCTCACTTCGCATGATAATCCGGGCCGGGTACAAGGCGGTGAGGGATTAAGGGAGATCGACCGAATTGGTCCGGTGAATTATAAAGGTTTGCTCACTCCTTGGGAAGAACCCACGGATGCCTATTATATGTTCCGCAGTAATTATGTGTCTGCGAAGAAAGATCCGATGGTTTATATCGCTTCGCATACCTGGCCCAACCGGTGGACAATGCCGGGAATAAAGAGCGGGATTGTAGTATACAGTAATTGTGATGAAGTGGAGCTGTTCAATGATGTGGAAGGGACTTCATTGGGAAAACGAAAAAGGAATGGCATTGGAACCCATTTTCAATGGGATAGTGTGAATATCCGGTACAATGTACTCTATGCGGCAGGTTATTATAAAGGAAAGAAGGTTGCTTTCGACAGTATTATTTTATTTCATTTACCAGTTTCTCCGTCGTTTAATAAACTCTATAGTCAAACAATTAGCGTAAATAAGCCCACGGAAAATTATGATTACCTGTTCAGGGTGAATTGTGGTGGACCTGCTTATACGGATGAGTTTGGTAATAAATGGCAGGCAGATGCGTCCGGATCTGATAATCCTGAGCGTAATGGGTACAGCTCTTCCTCCTGGGCAGCCGCATTTCCGGGGATGCAGCAAAGTTTTGCGAGCCAGCGCCGGGTTTTCACCCCATTAAAAAACACAAAAGACTGGAAGCTGTTTCAGTCTTTCCGTTATGGAAAAGATAAATTGAAGTTCACATTCCCTCTTCCGGAAGGAGAGTACCTTGTTGAGCTCTATTTTACAGAACCATGGATCGGTCAAAGCGGTGCAAGCCGTGTGTTTGATGTGGCTTTCAATGGCAAAACGGTTCTTAAAGATCTTAATATCCTGAAGGAGGCTGGACCGAATGCCGTACTTAAAAAATCTATACGTTTACAAGTAACAGAAGGTAAACTGGTCATTGATTTTCCGCACGCAAGATCCGGGGAAGCGCTGCTGTCAGCCATTGCCATTGCTTCACCCGGCCGGTTGGTACAGACAAATGAAAATATTAGTTTCGGCAGACCACTGGATGATTACAAGGAGCATTTCTGGCTGGATATCGGGGACAAACAGTATAAGAATGATTCAATTGTATTTAACTCACTGCCCTCCGATTTATACGGAGCTAATTGGTTTTGCTTTAAGGATAAAACAATAAAAAGTACGATCCGGTTTTATACGTATAAGGAATCTGATGTTTATATCGGGGTTCCGGCCGGGAAAACCTTGCCGGATACCTTAACCGGGTTCGAAAAAACGGGGACAGAAATTATTACCGGAGAACAGGGGGGAATGGTATATAAAGTATACCGGAAAAGATACGCTGAGTCTAAGAATGTGTTGCTAAACCTGGATGCATCGTTTATCGTGGTATATAAACCGGCCGGCAATATGCAACCCGCTTATGACCTTAAACCTGTTACCGCCTACCGATCAAATGTAGCGGTCATCAGTGAAGGGATTCATAAAGACAGCCTTAACGGTCGGCTTTGTTGCATATTGCACACACTCACCGGTGAAAGCATTGAATGGCCCGTACAGACCGGGGTGGGTGATATTTATTCTATTACAGTAAAATATTATTATCCGGAGAACCAACCTCTGAAAGCCAGGCTGCAATTGTATGACGCAGGTGGCAACAGGATGATGAGCGAGGAAGTTCAGTTTACATTTACCCGGGAAGGGAAATGGAATCAGTTCACCGTCAATACCGGTACCCAGATCAATGCCGGGAATTATACCGTAAAACTCATTGTTGAACAAGCGGCCGGACTGGCCGTTTCAGGAATTGAAATACAATAACTGTATGAAAGTAGTTGCTGCCATCATTGGATTATTCATCCTGTTGTCTGTCACACAGGCTCAGCCACTCACCGTGGACAAACTTCGTTGCGAATACCGGGAGAACCCCTATGGCGTGGAAGTCAGTCATCCGAAACTGGGCTGGTCCATGCAAAGTCATCAAACAGGGGTACTGCAGACGGCCTATCGTGTGCTGGTAGCCGATGAAAAATCATTGCTGGAAAAAAACATTGGCAATTACTGGGATTCCAAAAAAGTTAGTTCTGCAAAAAGTCAGCAGGTGGAATATGCCGGCAAACCGCTGCAGCCCGCCAGCAAGTACTATTGGAAAGTGATGGTATGGGATAATAAAGGAAATATGGCAGAAAGTGCTCCGGACCGCTGGGTGATGGGCTTACCGGCAAAAGCTGATTGGGGAAAAGCCCAATGGATCGCCTATGAAGAACTGGCCGATTCCCTGAAGATCGCGCCGCATGTGCATCTGAACGGCAGGAAAGCCTGGGGTGAACGGAATAATGTATTGCCACTCATGCGGAAAACATTTACCATCAATAAAAAAGTCAGGTCCGCCTACGCGTTTGTTTCAGGGCTGGGTCAGTTCAATTTATTTGTGAACAGCGGCAATGTGTACGGAAACGAAATACTGAATCCAGGCTGGACCAATTATGAAAAGCAGGCACTCTATTGTACCTATGATATAACAGAGCGATTGCAACAGGGAGTGAATGTATTGTTTGCCGAGCTGGGTAATGGCTTTTACTATATTCCAGGGACCCGCTATAGGAAAATGACCGGTGCGTATGGTTTGCCCAAGCTCATCCTTTCCTTAAAGATCACCTATGAAGATGGCAGCAAGGAAGAAATTGTAACGGATCAGCGCTGGAAGACCATGGCTTCGGATATTTTTTACAGCAGCATATTTGGCGGGGAAGACCGGGATGCAAACCGTTCCAGTTATGGCGCAGGTTATCCCGGTTATGATGACCGGCATTGGAAAACACCCCTGATCGTTAAAGGTCCGCCGCTGCTTGAATCGCAGATGACCGAGCCGGTGGTGATCAGTCAGTTTTTTAAACCGGTTGCGCAACGGCAGTTGTCTGAACAGGTTACGGTATATGATTTAGGACAGAATTTTGCCGGCATTCCATCTGTGGCAGTAAAGGGCAGTCGTTATGATACTATCCGGGTGTATTGTGGCGAGTTGGTGAATGCCGATGGAACTGTAAATCAGAAAGCGACAGGTTCGCCCAGTTATTTTAATTTAATACTTGATAGTACCGGTGGTGGTTTGCTTCAGCCACGGTTTACCTATACGGGTTTCCGCTATGTTCAGGTTCATACGATCCCGTATAAACAAGGGGGTACACTGCCGCAGGTCACCAGTGTGGAAGGGTTGAGTCTGAAAAACAGGATGGGCCGTTGGGGCAGTTTCAGTTGTTCAAATGATCTGTTTAATAAAACCTATAAACTGATCGACTGGGCTATTCAGAGTAATGCAGTCAGTCTTTTCACGGATTGTCCGCATCGCGAAAAACTTGGCTGGCTCGAGCAGACCTACCTGATGGGACCTTCTGTTCAGTATAATTATGCCGCTGCTCCTTTATTCCGCAAAATGATCCGGGATATGCAATTTGCCCAGTATCCTGATGGAAAGGTACCAGAGATCGCACCTGAACTCACCCTCTTCACTGCGCCTTTTGATGAATCACCGGAGTGGGGCAGTGCGTCGATCATATTGCCCTGGTATAACTATCAGTGGTATGGGGATCAGAAAACATTGGCTGAGGCCTGGCCCATGATGGAAAAATACATGGGCTACCTGCAGACAAAGGATTCGTCGTTTATCCTGAAGCATGGGTTGGGTGACTGGTTTGATATTGGTCCGAAGAAATCCGGCTTTGCACAGATGACAAAGATGGGGGTGACAGCCACGGCTACCTATTATTATGATGCCGTCATTTTGTCGAAAGTGGCGGGAGTATTGAATAAATCCGCCGCAAAAAAGAAGTATGATCTCTTGGCTGATCAGATCAGAAAGGCGTTCAATCAGGCTTTTTTTGATAAAGAAAGATTGCAATACGATTCGGCCAGTCAGACCGCCAATGCCATGGCCTTGTATATGGGACTGGTGGAAGAGCAATACCGGCCTGCGGTGCTGGATGCACTGATCCGGGATATTAAAGGCCGGAATTATGCACTTACTGCTGGTGATATCGGCTATCGGTATGTACTCAAAGCGCTGGAAGAAGCAGGACGAAGTGATGTTATCTTTGCTATGAATTACCGGGATGATGTGCCGGGCTATGGGTTCCAGTTAAAGCATGGGGCAACGGCCTTAACAGAAAGCTGGCAGGCTTATGAGTCGGTCAGTAATAATCATTTTATGCTGGGACACCTGATGGAATGGTTTTATTCAGGACTGGCGGGAATCCGGCAGACAAAAAATTCGGTAGCGTTTAAAGAAGTGGAGATAAGACCGGAGCCGGTGGGCGATGTGACAGAAGCAAAAGCAACCTTCTATTCTCCTTATGGTAAGATCAGCAGTGAATGGAAGAAGTCGGTCGGGAAATTTGAAGTAGCCATCAGTATCCCGGTGAACAGTACAGCGGTGGTTTATCTTCCGGCAAGGAAAGGAGCGGTGGTCATGGTGAACGGGGAAAAAGCGGTCGTGCAGTATAAAGAAGGGAAAGCCATACTGAGAACCGGATCAGGTGAATATATAGTTGAAGTAAACGAATAAGAACGAATGAAAGCATTATTATGTAAAGAGCCGGGAGCGTTTGAATACATCACGCGGGAAAAGCCGGTTGCGGAAGAAGGGAGAGCCATTCTCAAAGTACACCGGATCGGGATCTGTGGTACGGACCTGCATGCCTTTGAAGGTACACAGCCTTATTTTGTGTATCCGCGTGTGCTGGGACATGAACTCGGTTGTGAAGTAGTGGAGGTGGATACAGCTACTGGTTTTAAAATAGGTGAGCGGGTAACGCTCATTCCTTATTTCTACTGCGGGGAGTGTATTGCCTGCCGTAACGGCTTGCGCAATTGTTGCGCGGCTATTAGTGTATTTGGCGTGCATGCGGATGGAGGGATGATGGAATATATTTCTATACCGGTCACTGCTTTACTGCATGGTGGCGATATGAGTTATGATGAACTGGCCTTAGTGGAGCCCCTGGCGATCGGGGCACATGGTATCCGTAGAGCCGGTGTTCGTCCCGGTGAGTTTGTATTAGTGATCGGTGCAGGGCCGATCGGGCTAGGCATCATGGAGTTTGGACGTATTGCCGGTGGCAAAGTGATCGCTATGGATGTGAATGAAAACAGGCTGTCTTTCTGCCGGGAAAAACTGAAGGTGGAACATACGATCAATCCGTTGACCGAAGATGTAACTGCCCGGCTGAAAGAAATTACCAATAACGATATGCCTACGGTGGTGATCGATGCAACCGGTAATCAGAAAGCGATCAACAGTGCATTCTTATATATGGCACATGGGGCACGGTATGTGCTGGTAGGATTACAGAAAGGAAATCTCGAAGTGGCCCATCCGGAGTTTCATAAGCGGGAAGCTACGTTGATGAGCAGCCGCAATGCCACTACCGGGGATTTTGATCATGTGATCAAATGTATGCAGGAAAAGAAAGTGGATCCGGCTACCTATATCACGCACCGGGTAGGATTTGATGATGTGAAGGATAATTTTAAGAGCTGGTTAGATCCGAAGAACGGGGTGATAAAGGCGATGGTATCCTTTTAGTTTTTTTACTTGTGCTCACCCTTCGTCATGGTTCGGCACGCCTGCCTGTCCGGTAGGCAGGCTCACCATGACAAGAACAGCCTGCTGTCACCCTGAGCGTGCCGAAGGGTGATAAAGAAATAGGTATAAACAACAACATGCGACGTAACTATATTCAACTTCTTTGTCTTCTCTTTATCTCCTTTGCTTCATCAGCACAGGTGCGGAAGACGATTGACTTCAATAAGGACTGGAAATTCTTTTTGGGGAATGATAGTCTTGCTTATGAAGAAGTGCATGATGACAGCAAATGGCGTAAACTGAGTCTGCCGCATGACTGGAGTATTGAATCGGATTTTAAGAAAGAGGCGCCTGCCACCAACCAGGGTGGTTCATTGCCGGGTGGTATTGGCTGGTACCGGAAAACCTTTGTGGTACCGGCAGCCGACAGCGGGCGGATCTTCCGGATCGATTTTGATGGAGTGTACCGGAACAGTGAAGTGTGGATCAATGGAAATTACCTGGGGAAACGGCCGTATGGGTATGTCCCGTTTTCCTATGAACTGACAAAATTCCTGCAATATGGAAAGAAGAATGTGATTGCGGTAAAAGTGGATAACAGTCATCAGCCGGATTCACGGTATTATTCCGGATCAGGGATCTACCGGGATGTAAAACTGGTGAGTCACGGGAAGATATTCATTGAACAGCATGGGACATTCATTACCACCCCGCAGCTTACTCAGACAACTGCTGAGATTGAAGTGACCACATCCATGAATACACGGTATAAGGATGATCCCCGGATTATGGTTGTATATACCGTACTGGATGGGTCGGGTAGAGTGGTAAAAGAAGTGAACCCGGTAAATATGCAATTGTATTTTGAAGGGTCAGCCCTGGTTAAACGAATAAAAATGGACGAGGTCCGGCGTTGGTCACCAGAGACCCCGGTTACCTATACCTTGCGTACACAATTGTATTCAGGGAATAAACTGGTGGATGAGGATAAAACGACATTTGGTGTCCGTTCAATCCGGTTTGATGGTAAGAATGGTTTCTATCTGAACGACAAGCCCTGTTTTATCAAGGGTGTTTGTCTGCATCATGATCTTGGTGCTTTAGGCGCTGCCTATAATAATGAAGCCGCAAAGCGACAGTTACGGATATTAAAGGATATGGGTTGCAATGCGATCCGGGTTTCGCATAATCCACCGGCAGCTGATTTTCTGGATCTCTGCGACAAAATGGGATTCCTGGTAATGGATGAGGCATTTGATACCTGGAATAAGAAGAAGAACAAATTTGATTATCATATTGATTTTAAGGAATGGCATAAAGCGGATCTGGAAGCGATGGTCTATCGCGACAGGAATCATCCTTCAGTATTCATGTGGAGTATCGGCAATGAGATCAGGAATCAGTTTGACAGCAGCGGTACCATCATTACTAAGGAACTGGTGGATATCGTCAAAGCGATTGACCGGTCACGTCCTGTTACTTGTGCGTTGACAGAAACCAATCCGGAGAAGAATTTCATTTATCAGTCCATTGCGCTGGATGTACTCGGTTTTAATTACAAAGACTACGACTATCCCAATCTGCCGGTGCGTTTTCCCGGTCAACATTTTCTGGCTACTGAAACAGCTTCTGCTCTATCCACACGCGGTGTCTATAACTTCCCGGCCGATCTGAAAAGAGTATGGCCGGCTGATTATAAAGAACAGGACACATTTGCCCGTGGCAATGCCGATTATACAACGGCCGCTTATGATAATACCCATGCTTATTGGGGCAATACCCATGAAAAGTCATGGCTGGCGGTGAAGAACAATCATCACATGGCAGGACTCTTTGTCTGGAGCGGGTTTGACTATCTCGGTGAGCCTCTTCCTTATCCGGCGTTCCCGGCCCGGAGTAGTTATTATGGGATCGTGGACCTGGCCGGTTTTCCGAAGGATATATATTATATGTATCAGTCGGAATGGAGCGAAAAGCCGGTTTTACACCTTTTACCCCACTGGAACTGGAATACCGGTGATACCGTGGATGTCTGGGCCTACTACAACAAAGCGGAGGAAGTGGAATTATTCCTTAATGGTAAGTCATTGGGAATCAGGCAAAAATCGGATAGCAGTCTGCATGTCAGCTGGCGGATCCCCTATATTTCGGGTACTCTCAAAGCCGTTTCCCGCAAAAATGGTAAAATAGTCCAGGTCCGGGAGATCCGTACTGCCGGTGCAGCAGCCAGGATCGAATTGCTGTCAGATAAAAGGACGGTCCGGGCCGACGGCAAAGACCTCTTTTTTATAACCGTGCGCCTGCTCGACCGGGCTGGTAATCTGGTGACCGGAGCTGATAAAATGCTGAGTTTTACCGTGTCAGGTTCAGGTATTTTAGCCGGAACCGATAACGGTTATCCCGCTGATACCCTGTCGCTCAAATCCGCGAACCGGAAAACCTGGAAAGGACAAGCTTTGGCGATCATTCAAAACAACGGAAAAAAGGGAAATATTACATTAACTGTATCCGCCGGGGGACTCGGCAAAGCCTCTATTACCTTAAAAGCAACCGATTAGCACCTGAATTTTACGCAATCGTTCCCGGCTGTCAAATAGTAAAATCTTCCATCTTTACAGCAAAACCTGACATTTTTAACGCAGTCCCCCTATGTAATTTTAGAACGTGATAGTTGGGCTATTTATACCCCTTTCACAAAACCTTAACGATACTTAGCCAATATGACGCGAGCACTGCTGGTATACCTTTCTGCCAAATCACTCCTGAACAGGGAGGGATTCTCCGTTATGAACTGCTTCGTTAAACGCACACACCACTCTCTTCTTTTACTTACCCTTATTATATTATCTACCGGGTCAATCTTTTCACAAGAAGGACAGGATGCTTATATCAAA
>CALRQQ020000064.1:0-11396 GCA_943370345.1 Chitinophaga pinensis | reverse complement strand
AGAAGCTAGAAGCGAGAAGGGGTATGCCGTAAAACGAGTAACCTTTTGTTATTTAGATTCAACCTTCTTAGGAGGGGCTGTTTCCTTCTAGCTTCTTGCTTCTAGCTTCTAGCTCATTCTTCTATTTCTTTGTTTCTAACAGCTTAAAGAACTGATCCAGCTCAGGCAGCACCACGATACGCGTGCGGCGATTAGCAGCACGGCCTTCTTTGGTGGTATTTTCAGCTACGGGTTTGTATTCGGCACGACCGGCAGCTACCATTTTGGCTGGCTCCAGGCCATATTCCTTTTGTAATAACCGTACAATAGTGGTGGCGCGCTTCACACTCAGGTCCCAGTTGTCCATCAGGGCCGTTCCTTTATAAGGCACATCATCGGTATGACCTTCCACCATGAACTCCATATCGGGCTGGTTCTTCAATACCTGGGCCACTTTACCTAACACCGTTTTGGCTTTATCGGTTACTTCATAACTACCGCTCTTGAACAGCAGTTTATCGGAGATGTCGATATACACCACTCCTTTATCCACCTTGATGTTCACGTCTTCATCATCCAGGTTGCCGATTGCCCCTTTCAGGTTCATCACAAGGGCCATATTCAGTGAATCCTTCTGGGCCATCTGCTGCTGGAGGTTCTGTATATAGGCATCTTTGGCACCCATATTCTCCATGGATTTCTTAATGCTTTCCGCCTGCTGACTGGAGATCACGGAAAGACTTTCCAGTTGTTTGAGTGCCTGGTTGCTGTTGGCTTTTAAAAAATCCACCTGTGAATTCAGGTCACCCACACGGGTATTCATCAGTGCCAGCTCCCGTTCAAGGGTTTCTTTCTGGCGGGCCAGGGTGGCTTTTTCTTTGCTGCATTCAGCCAGATCAGATTCAGCTAAAGTATACTTGGCTTCGAGCTTTTCATAATCGGCCTTGGCCGATTTGAATTTCTTACTGCTTACACAGGAAAATAACAGCAGGGAGGCAGAAGCCACCATAGCAAACTGTGATAATTTCATACAACGTTTTATTTAAATTGAACAATGATTACGGACTCTGTATTTTGGTCCGGCCTTAACCCTGCAAAGATAATGGCACAATCCTGAACTGATCAGTTGAGTTTGTTAATATACCCCGCTGTCTAAATTTCAAAAGTTGGGGATAAAAGAGGATATTGCAGATACATTGAAACAACATGAAAGATAAACGCCAGGCCGCGGTGGGTTTTATCTTCATTACATTGATCATTGATGTAATGGGATGGGGGCTGATCATTCCGGTCATGCCCAAACTGATCGCCCAACTTAAGGGTATTGCCATCAATCAGGCCAGTGCCGAAGGCGCTTTACTGATCTCCGTCTATGCGATCACCCAGTTTATCTTTGCCCCCATAATCGGCAATCTGAGCGATAAGTATGGCCGCCGACCGGTCTTACTGGCCTCCCTGCTTGGATTCGGTATCGATTATATTATTCTGGCCCTTGCACCCGATTATTCCTGGCTATTTGCCGGCCGTATCATTGCCGGTATCACCGGTGCAAGCTTCACCACGGCGTCTGCCTATATAGCCGATATCAGCACCCCCGAAACACGGGCCAAAAACTTCGGACTGATCGGCGCTGCCTTCGGTATTGGCTTCGTAATAGGACCCGCACTGGGTGGATTGCTGGCCGGATTGGGTCTCCGGGCACCCTTCTATGCAGCCGCAGCCCTTTGCCTTTTAAATGCCCTCTATGGTTATTTTGTACTTCCCGAGTCCCTGGCCCGGGAAAACCGCCGGCCTTTTGATTGGAAAAGAGCTAACCCATTGGGATCCTTACGTTTATTAAAAAAATACCCGGGAATTGACGGACTCGCTTTCTGCTTTTTCCTGATCTATCTGGCAGCCCAGGCCGTTCAGGGAAACTGGAATTTTTTCACGATGTACCGTTTTAAATGGACAGAAAGTACCGTCGGGCTATCCCTGGCAGCGGTGGGGTTACTGGTTGGACTGGTTCAGGCCGGACTGACCAGGGTTGTGAATCCCAGACTGGGAAATGAAAGGTCAGTTTATACAGGACTTTTATTATATACACTGGGATTGGTCCTCTTTGCCTTTGCCTCCCAGGGCTGGATGATGTTTGTGTTCCTGGTACCTTATTGCCTCGGGGGTATTGCCGGACCGGCCCTGCAGTCCATCCTGGCCGGACAGGTGCCCCCCAACGAACAGGGTGCCCTTCAGGGTACCCTGACCAGCCTCATGAGCCTAACGACGATCATAGGACCCCTGATCATGAATAACCTTTTTGAATACTTCACCACAAAGGCGGCTCCCTTCTATTTTCCGGGCGTGTCTTTCTTGCTGGGCGCGGTTTTCATGCTGTTCAGTGCAGGCATTGCCTGGACTGTACTGAGCCGTGAAAAACGGACAAAAAACGGGCAAGCAACGTCACCTAATTAAACTCATAAACAAATATGATAAAACGCATTAATCGGTAAACGGGTTATTCAGAGTTTTACAGTACTGAAATAATTACTTCGTTTCAGTGCCACGATTGCCCGCCTTTTTATAAATTCCTACTAAACACTCTTTTTTATGTCACTACAATCCAACTTTTTTGCGATGGAAACTGCACCAGCGCGTGCAGAACTGGAAACATGGGTAAAACAAATGGCAAGTTATTGCGAAGCATCCGCTGTGCATTGGTGCGATGGTTCCAAGGAAGAATATGATAGTCTTTGCCAGTTGCTGGTATCCAAAGGCACTTTTATAAAACTGAATCCGGAAAAACGCCCGAACAGCTTCGCCTGCTTCAGCGATCCGAGTGATGTGGCCCGTGTGGAAGACAAAACATTTATCTGCAGCCTCCGGAAAGAAGATGCAGGTCCTACCAATAACTGGATGGAACCCGTGGCCATGAAAAAGAAATTACAGGACCTGATGCAGGGCTGTATGAAAGGCCGCACCCTGTATGTGATCCCCTTCTGTATGGGTCCTGTTGGTTCTCCACTCTCAAGATATGGTGTACAGATCACCGACTCTGAATATGTGGTGGTGAATATGCGTATCATGACCCGCATGGGCAGTGAAGTACTTCCCTACCTGCAGAAAAAAAGCTATGTAAAATGCGTGCATACCGTGGGTGCCCCGCTCGAAGGCGGACAGGCCGATGTAAGCTGGCCCTGTAACCCCGATGTGAAATACATTTCTCACTTTCCTGAAGAAAGACTGATCATTTCTTATGGCAGTGGTTATGGCGGAAACGCCCTGATGGGTAAAAAATGTTTCGCCCTTCGTATAGCCTCTGTGATGGGACGTGAAGAAGGATGGCTGGCCGAACACATGCTGATCATGGGTGTGGAATCTCCTGATAAGAAAAAAACCTATGTAGCCGCCGCCTTCCCCAGTGCCTGTGGTAAAACCAACTTTGCCATGCTGATCCCGCCCAAAGAATTTGATGGCTGGAAAGTCACCACCGTGGGTGATGATATTGCCTGGATCCACAAAGGAAATGATGGCGGACTCTATGCCATCAACCCTGAAGCCGGTTATTTTGGCGTAGCTCCGGGCACCAACTACAAAACGAACCCGAATGCGATGGAAAGCATCAAGGCCAATACCATCTTCACCAATGTGGCCGTAACAGCCGATAAAGATGTCTGGTGGGAAGGCCTTACCAAAGAGGTACCGCAAGGTATGACCGATTGGCATGGTAACCCTTACGATCCCGCCAGTGGCAAACCCGCCGCTCACCCCAACTCCCGCTTCACCGCTCCCGCTTATCAGAACCCTGCGATCGACTCCGATTGGGATAATCCCAATGGCGTACATATCGAAGGCTTCATCTTCGGCGGTCGCAGAAGTACCGGAGTTCCCCTGGTATATCAATCTTTCAACTGGAACTTTGGAGTATACCTGGCGACTACCATGGGTAGCGAAATGACCGCTGCCGCCTTTGGTGAGATCGGTAAGGTTCGTCGCGACCCGTTTGCCATGCTGCCCTTCATGGGTTATCATATCGGTGACTATGTGAACCATTGGTTACAGTTTGGCCGTGACCTTCCCAACGCCCCGAGGATCTTTGGGGTGAACTGGTTCCGTAAAGATGAGAACGGACAATTTATATGGCCGGGATTCGGCGACAATATCCGTCCGCTGAAATGGATCGTGGAACGTATCCGTGGTAACAGCTCCTCTGTGGAAAGCCCTATCGGCTGGATGCCCCGGTATGAAGATATCGACTGGACCGGGCTTGATTTCAGCAAAGAGGACTTTGCAAGGATCATGACCGTTGACCGCGAACCCGGTAAGCAGGAACTGTTGTCTCACGAAGAATTATTTGAACGCATGTACGATAAACTGCCTAAAGAATTCTTCTTTATGCGCGAACTGCTTCTCTCTGCGTTGTGGCGCTCTCCCGAACATTGGGGACTGCAACCGGAGTGAATATGACCTCTGGCTGATTGCTTGTAATTTACAGGACTGAACAGGTAACCGGGGACTCCGGTTACCCTGTTCGGTACTTTCATCTTTGAATCCACTACTATGCCAGTATGGTTAACTGACTTGTTTACCAAGACATCCATTGCCCAGTCTGTGATTATTTATGGACTGGTCATCGCTTCCGGTATCTGGCTGGGACGAATAAAGATCGCCGGCATCTCACTTGGCATCACCTGGGTGCTCTTTGCTGGACTGATCTTTTCCTATTCAGGCGTTGGTATTGACCCTTCCACCGAACATTTTGTGAAAGAATTCGGGTTGATCCTTTTTGTCTATTCCATCGGTCTGCAGGTAGGACCCGGTTTCTGGGCCTCCCTGAAGAAAAATGCCATGACCAATAACCTGCTGGCCCTCGCCATTGTGAGTATTGGCGTGATCATTACCGTTATCCTTTACCTGCTCAGCAAGAACAGTATTGCGGTGATGGCCGGTGTAATGAGCGGGGCGGTGACCAATACACCCGGTCTTGCTGCTGCACAGGCGGCCGTGAGTGATATGCATGCCGTGAACACGGATAAATCCCTGATCACCCTGGCCTATGCCGTAGCTTATCCCCTTGGTGTATTTGGAATCATCGGCTCACTGCTGATCCTGAAAAAAATCTTCCGGGTAAATATAGAAGCAGAACAGGAACTGCACCGTAAACTCGGCTTTTTGCGCGGTAACCGGCCTGTATCCATGCACCTGCAGCTGGAAAACAAACAATTAGTAGGACAACCCCTCCGCAAATTGTTTGAGTTGCTGAAAGAACCCGTTGTGGTATCCCGCATGTTCCATAAAGGAGAGATCATTACCCCCACCCCCGACCTGATCCTTGATGAGAATGATGTATTGTTAGTGGTGGCCACCAAGCACGAAATGGAACAACTGAAGTTACTGATCGGCCCGGTGAGCAATATGAACCTGAAAAATGCCAAAGAGAGTGACCTGATCTCCCGTATCATCGTAGTGACCCGCTCCGAAGTAACGCATAAACGGTTAGGCGATATTCCTGAACTGCATCAGCAGGATTTCACGCTAACCCGTCTTGCCAGAGCCGGTATTGAAATGGTGCCGCATGGTGATATTTTCCTGCAACTCGGCGATAATATCAAAGTAGTGGGAACTGAAGAAGGCGTGAAAGTGGCAACTGATGCATTGGGTAATTCATTAAAAAAATTAGAAGTGCCCGACCTCGCCCCAATCTTTTTCGGTATTGTATTAGGCGTGATCCTCGGCAGTATTCCATTCCATTTCCCCAATATGCCAGTAGCGGTGAAGATCGGAATGGCCGGTGGCCCGCTGATCATTGCCCTTACGTTAAGCCGGTTCGGGAATCTTTTTTACCTGAATAATTATACCACCAACAGTGCCAACCTGATGATCCGTGAACTCGGTATCAGTTTGTTCCTGGCCAGTGTGGGACTCAGCAGCGGTAAAAATCTGTCTGTCGCTTTTGCCGATGGCCGTGGCTGGGGCTGGATCGGTATGGGGGTGATCATTACCACGGTTCCTCTCCTGATCGTTGGGATCATTGCCCGTAAATACTTTAAGAAAACCTATTTCGAGATCTGCGGCTTACTGGCCGGCGCTTCAACCGATCCACCTGCATTAGCATTTGCCACCAAGCTGGCCGGCAACGATATCCCGTCAGTAACCTATGCCACGGTGTATCCGTTGACGATGATCTTGCGGATCGTGGCGGCGCAATTGTTGATACTACTTCTTATGTAGGGCTTCAGAGAATAGAAAATAGTAAATAGAGAATGGGGGTTAAAGAAGAACGGGAGTAAAAGAAAAGAGGCCTTTCGAATTTCGGATAGCCCTTTTCTTTTATCCATTTGCTACTCTAAGTCCTATTCTCTATTTACTATTTTCTATTTTCTATTTTCTATTCTCTACATTCTCCTTCAACGCCCCTACCGTCTTCTTCTCACTCCCTACAAAAATCTGCTTGCCACTGATCACCACCGGGCGTTTAAGAAAGGTGTATTCCTCTAAAATGTAGTTCCGGTAATCTTTTTCGGTCAGTACCTTATCTTTTAATCCGAGGGCTTTGTATTTCAGGGCCCGGCGGCTGAAAAGGGCCTCATAAGAGCCGGCCAGGGCCTTCATCTCATCTAATTGGGCCGGGGTGATGGACTCGGTTTTGATATCCTGGAGGGTAAATCCCTTTTTGGCCAGCCCGGTATCGGTAAGGATGGCCTGACAGGTGCTGCAGGTGGCGAGGTGGTAGACTTTTTTCATATCCCAAATACATCCGGAAGGCCGGTTGGTTCACTCCCGTTTAAATTGCTTTACTTTGTGGCCTTAATTCTTTTTTGATATGGGCAAAGATGAAGTTTTTAAAGACGAAATTGAAAAAGCCAGCGACTTTAAATTCGGGGCCAATGTGGCCAAGGTTTTTGACGACATGGTGAACCGCTCGGTTCCCTATTATGATGAAATGCAGCGCATGATCGCCGAACTGGCCGCTGATCATGCCCGCGAGGAAACCTTTGTATATGATCTGGGTTGCTCTACCGGTACCACGATGATTGGCATGAATACCAGCGTGGACCAGAATATCCGGTTCATTGGTATCGATGACTCCCAGGAAATGCTGGACAAATGCAAATCCAAACTCATGGAACTGGGCTTTTCCCGTCCCTATGAGCTGCGTTGTGCCGACCTCGGCACCGGCGTTAAAATTGAAAATGCATCGGTGGTGGTGCTCTGCCTCACCCTCCAGTTTGTACGCCCCATCTACCGTGAGCGCCTGCTGAAGGATATCTATGACGGACTGAATCCGGGCGGGGTGCTGATCCTGGTGGAAAAGATCCTGGCAGAAGAAAGCAATTTCAACCGCGATTTTATCAAATACTATTATAACTACAAACGCCGCAACAATTACAGCGAACTGGAGATCTCCCAGAAAAGAGAGGCCCTGGAAAATGTACTGGTGCCTTACAAGCTGAGCGAGAATATCTCTCTCTTACGCGACCAGGGCTTCAGTCATTGTGAAGTGTTTTTCAAATGGTTCAATTTTGCAGGGTTAGTAGCTGTTAAAAAATAATTTTTTTAGAACCAGGATCCAACGCATAATCAAAAAACAAGGATCAATACCGGGTTACTTAGACAGGATATTGTAGTTTAAAACCTGATCATTATTTGTCTTTTATTGATTGATGCTTCATTGAACCTGGCATTCCCGTTCTTGTAATTTTCTCACTATGGTATCTATAGGCAATTTCTTTTTCAAGTATCGTAACTGGATCTTCATCCTTTTCTACGCCGCTTTATTCATTCCCTCCTGGCCCCTGTTCCCAAAATCACAGTTTGGAGAACAGTACTATCTGTTCCCGATCATCCTTGGTTTGTTTGTAACCTGTCTGGGACAACTGATCCGCGGGCTCACGATCGGACTGGCCTATATTGTACGCGGTGGAAAAGAAGGCAAGCCCTATGCGGAAGGACTGGTGACGGAAGGCATTTTCACCCATTGCCGTAACCCCCTGTATGTAGGCAATATCCTCATGTTGCTGGGGGTGGGTATCCTGGCCAATTCCCTGTTTTATGTGGGGATCATGATTCCCATCTTCCTGTTTATCTACCAGGCCATCGTACTGGCGGAGGAAAATTTCCTGCGGGGTAAATTCGGTCCGGGCTTTGATGAATACTGCAAAAAAGTAAACCGCTGGTTCCCCAATCTCAGCGGGATCGGCAAGACCTTTGGCAGTATGGCCTTTAACTGGAAGCGCTGGATCCTGAAGGAGCATACCACCCAGTTCATCTGGCTGATCGGTATCACCCTGATCTTATTACTCAATTATCCCGAACTCACCGGCCACAACGAAGCCTGCCGCAATATGTGGCTGGGGATCGTGCTGGGGGCCTTACTGGTAGTATATGTCCTGATCCGGTACCTCAAAAAGACCGGCAAGTTCAAGGAGTGAGCCATTGAAAGAATATTGAAAAGCAGCCGATGGCTGCTTTTTTTGGCCACGGATTTCACGCAGCGAAGCCCCCTCTTTCCCGCCTTCGTAAACATAAGCCCGGAATTCTTGTTATTTTTACATCCTAATTCGTGAGATATGATCAAAACAGGCAATCCTATAATCAGCATTTATACCGAGATGACCCCGAACCCGGAGACCATGAAGTTCGTGGCTAACAAGCTGTTATACCCCGGAAAGAGCATCGATTTTCCGGATGCGGAGAGCGCCAAACCCTCCCCGCTGGCCACCGAATTATTCGGTTTTCCCTTTATCCGGGCCGTCTTTATTGCCAGCAATTTTGTGACCCTGTCCAAAACCCCGGATACCGACTGGAATGATGTGATCCCTTCCATCCGCCAGTTTCTGAAAGATTACCTGGAAGAAGGCAAGGCCGTGGTGAACGAAGAAGAGCTCGCCACCGTAAAACAGGTGAGCAGCAACGAAGTGACCGCGGATGACGATGATGTAGTGAAAAGAATCAAGGAACTGCTGGATAATTATGTTCGCCCGGCCGTGGAAATGGATGGCGGTGCGATCCAGTTTAAAAGCTATGAATCCGGCACCGTAAATTTGGCCATGCAGGGAAGTTGCAGCGGATGTCCTTCTTCGATGATCACCCTGAAAGCGGGTATTGAAGGCATGATGAAGCGGATGATCCCCGAAGTGAAAGAAGTGGTGGCCGAGGCCGAATAAAATGCATTGAACAAATACTAGCGATACACCCCTGGCTACGGTCAGGGGTTTTTATTTTTCCCCTGGTCTGTCCTGATCAGATCCATTACTTTCTCGATCTTGAAATCCGCATTGCGTTTGATGGCCTCAATACTGGGAAGAGATAAGATCTCCGGCTGTACCCCACGCCCGTTCTTAGGCAGGTTTTTATCGATCACCAGCCGGAATAAAGGCAGGCGGAAACGGACACCGGTTTCAGGCAAGGTCACATCCGGGATCAGCCAGGCCGAATTGCCATAGGCCCCGCCGCCGGTCTCTTCACCCACCACGATCACATTCTCCTGCCGGATCAATGCGGAAGTGAATAAGGTGGTGGCTGAAAATGAATTGCCCCCGGTTACGATATAGGTCTTACCACTAAAATGATTGTTCTTTTTCGGTTTGAACTTATGGCGCTCAAAATAGCCGAAGTGATAATTCCCGTCCTTCTTCCTTTTAGTAAAAACGGATATGAAAACCCGGTTCCAGAAATGATTCTGGATATACCGGTAATAAGGACTTCGTTTATGAATGGCATAAAGGGAATCACCGGTACGGAAAGGCTGATCGGCCAGGTACCGGGTAAGCAGGGTGGAGTTGTTGACATTGCCGCCGCCATTGCCCCGTACATCCACAATAAAATGGGTGATATTATTTTTCTTCAGCGCTTCGAATGACTGACGGAAAAACTTACGCAACCCGTATCCTTTGCCAAACGTGGAAAGCGTCATCATTGCCGAATGATTCACGGTATCGATCCGCATCAGCCGGATCGTGCTGATCTGCTGACGTCTTCTTTCTTTTTTCGATGGCAGGGGCATGCGCACTGGCGGACGTACCGCCATTCTGCCCGCTGTATCTGCAGCAGGATTATATACAGGAACCGTGATCAAAGCCGGTTTACCCGTACTGTCGATATACCCGATCTCATATTTTTCTTTAGGACCATAGATCGTGGTATACAAAGAGCCGAAATAACCCCGGTTACTTAACGACTGGTATTTATGGGTCCGGTTATATCCGTCTGCCGATAAATAACGGAACATTGTATCAGTCAGCTGAGAGACGGTCATGCCATTAACTGTAGTGATCATGGTCCCCCGTTTGAGAATACTGTCTTTCCGGTTGAGGTTCGCAGTGACCAGCATACTATCGTTCCAGAGCTTCATACTGAGGGGAAACATTTTTCCCACCCGCACGGTATCGCTGTACTTCGACCAGGCTTTGGATGAGCGTACAGACGTGTGGCCGCAGTTGATACGGGCTGTGATATAACTCAGGAGTTTACGGAACTGAGGTTCAGTCATCGAATCCGTCAGCTGACGGCGCCCATAATCAAAATAATACCGGAGACTGTCCTTTGGAGTATACCAGTAAAGACTGGGATGATGATGTTCGAGGATGGCGCGGTAGAGATCATAGTCACGCTGCAGCTGTGCAGGAGCATACTTGTGTTCCAGTGAAAAGGAGGACTTACTTACCCCACAGGCAGTAAGCAGTACTGTACAACAAAATAGTATTGTTCTCCTCATAGGATCTCAGGTTCCCGGTTTGATTTAAGACCGGAGATGATTCCAGCCCTGGGCAGTGATCGGATGTTTTCCTCCGCCCTTGGTAATGATATGCGCGCCTGATTCGGGCTCGGTCATATATCCCACCACACTGATCTGCTCATTCAGCACCAGTTTCTCGTAATCTTCCTGGGCCACGGTAAAGAGCAGTTCATAATCCTCCCCGCCACTTAACGCACAGGCAGTAGGATCTATTTCAAATTTAAAGGCTGCTTTTTTCATTTCCTCCGACACGGGGATCTTTTCTTCATACAACACACAACCCAGGTTACTGTCCTTGCAGATATGCAGGATCTCTGAACTGAGTCCGTCGCTGATATCCATCATCGCCGTAGGTTTGATGGAATTAGTGGCAAAGAACTCCACAATATCTTTCCGGGCCTCGGGTTTGAGCAGTCGGCCGATCACATAGGTTTCTCCTTCAAGGTCGGGCTGTACACCGGGGCTTTCGATAAAGATCTTTTTCTCTCTTTCGAGGAATAACAGTCCTACATAAGCACCACCCAGGTCACCGCTCACACAGAGCAGGTCCCCTTTCTTCGCCGTACTTCTTTTTACAAACTGATCCGGGGCCACTTCCCCGATCGCCGTCAGAGAAATGATCAGTCCTTTCTGGGAGGATGTGGTATCCCCGCCCACCAGGTCCACCCCGTATTTTTCGCAGGCGGCATACACGCCTTCATAA
>CALRQQ020000063.1:0-11414 GCA_943370345.1 Chitinophaga pinensis | reverse complement strand
CGGCAATTTTCTCCGATAGCATCGGCACTAACAGGAAATAGAGCAGGGACAAGATCAGGATCAATCCGGCGAAAAAAAGTGCGATCCGCCCTTTGTACCCGGCTGTCTTTTTTCGGTACCAGGGCTTGGCGTTCTCGGTCTGCAAGTCTTTTACCAGGGTGGCGGCTTCGGTACCGGCAATACTGAGTTCTTCTCCGGTCAGCGTATTTCGTATGAGGGATGCTCCGGAAGATGCTTCAAAACGGGCTTCCAGCTGTTTGATTTCCCAACGGGCGGTATGATTACTGTTATTTTCATCCCGGTAGCCAATACTGATATGCCGGTCGAAGATCAGTACACTGGCCGTGAGGGGCTCAACCTGACGGGAAGCGGTATAGGATCCAAAAAAATTTCTCACTTTTCAAATTTAATCAATGACCGCAACAAACCAAGGAGGGTTGTAGTTTAAATAAAAAGCAGGCTTGCCCAACTTTTAAGGCAGTTTTTTGTAATATGCAACACTATGGTACAGGCCTATAACTTTCTTGCTTCCTGGCAGTTATTCCCCGAAAAAGGGGTCTATGAATTCGGTGAACGTCCGAAAAGCGGCACCTATAAGATCGAAGCCCTGAGTGAAAAAAAGGAATTGCAGATCTTCCACAACTGGGTTACGCTGGAAAATCAGGCTTTTTCTTCCCGCTACCATATCCAGGCGGATGGCGAACTCAATGAATTTGAAAACCCCGAACTGGCGGAAAAAATTCAGGCCCTGATCCCGGATGGCATCACTTTCGAGATCCATTTTTATAAAAAAGGGGAGATCATATTACATGTAGTGCACGAGATCATGCCCAATGGCTACCTGCGGGTCACCCAACAAGGCCGACGTGCCGACGGCACGCCCTACACCAATGCGGAGTATTATCACAAGCAAATGAGTGTGCTCCCTTATTCCTCCTCCGTATCCGGCGCGGTGATCAAACCCAATGAAGAAGGGATCATCAAACACAAGGCGCTCACCGCTATGGAAGAGCAGACCAATATGCAACTGGACCAGATCCGGAAGCAGATCGAACTGCTGGCGCTGCAGGCGCACGAGATCCAGCAACGGAAAGAGTTGTCGATGAAGATCTATAATGCCCGTTTATCCTTCAAACCCAATATCGGACAAACCTACTATCTCTACGAAAAAAAGGACGATTCATACACCCTGTCCCTCGTAGCCCCTAAAGAATGGGGCGGAGCGGGTCCGTTTAAAAAATTCATTGCGGCAGTTCAGCTCCTGGCCGATCATACCTGGAAAGAACTCTAGGCTTTTTGTATTTTTGTCCCATGACGAAACTTTCGGTGAACATCAATAAGATCGCCACCCTCCGTAATTCAAGAGGCGGCAACAACCCCGATGTGGTAAAAGCAGCTGTGGATGTGCAGTTATTCGGGGCCGATGGCG
The DNA here is from genome assembly GCA_943370345.1 of Chitinophaga pinensis. Taxonomy (GTDB): domain Bacteria; phylum Bacteroidota; class Bacteroidia; order Chitinophagales; family Chitinophagaceae; genus JJ008. The sequence goes on along the minus strand of CALRQQ020000063.1, from coordinate 9,985 downwards.
TTACCGTACACCCCCGTCCGGATGAACGCCATATCCGGTATGAGGATGTCCGGCAGATCAAAAAGATCATCACCACTGAATTCAATATTGAGGGAAACTGCACCGAACAGAAATTCGTTGACCTGGTTCTGGAAACCAAACCCCATCAGGTGACCCTTGTACCCGATGCGCTCGGACAACTGACCAGTGACCATGGCTGGGATACTATAAAAAACAAAGATTATCTCCGCGATATTATCAGTGTGTTTAAAAAAGCCGGCATCCGTGTCAGCATTTTTGTAGACCCGGTGACGGAGATGGTAGCCGGAGCAGCCGAGACCGGGACTGACCGGATAGAACTGTATACTGAAGGATATGCGAAAGAGTATGCAACCGGGAGTCGGGAGTCGGGAGTAGCTCCGTATGTAGCAGCAGCTATAAAAGCAAAGGAACTGGGATTAGGATTGAATGCGGGGCATGATCTTGACCTGCATAATCTGCAATACTTTAAGCAAAATATCCCCTGGCTTGATGAAGTAAGTATCGGCCATGCGCTGATCTGTGATGCCATTTATTTAGGACTGGAAAACACGATCCAGTTGTATAAACGCCAGTTGCAATAAGCACGGAAAAACTTACCTTCCGGTACAAATGCTGCTATAATGAAAAGGATGGCCTTCCTCACAGTTCTGTGCCTGGTATTTACCAATACACTTATTTCTCAGGACTATTTCATGATCCGTAAAGACCGGCTGAAAGATAAGATCAAGGGAGGCTGGGCCGGTCAGACGATTGGCGTGACCTATGGCGCCCCGGTGGAATTTCAGTACAATGGCACCCTGATCAACGATTACAAAAAAATCCCCTGGTACGACGGACTCCTGAAAAAAACCATGACGGATAATCCGGGTGTGTATGATGACCTTTATATGGACCTGACTTTTGTGGAAGTCTTTCAGCGCGAAGGGCTGGATGCCCCTGTGAGCTCCCATGCCAATGCTTTTGCCAATGCCGGTTATATGCTATGGCATGCCAACCAGGCGGCCCGATACAATATTCTGAATGGCATACCCGCCCCTGCTTCCGGCCATTGGCAAAATAACCCACATGCGGATTGTATCGATTACCAGATCGAAGCGGATTTCGCCGGTCTGATGTCGCCCGCTATGCCCAATACGGCTTCTGCTATCTCTGACAAGATCGGCCATATCATGAATTATGGTGATGGATGGTATGGTGGCGTATATATCGGCGCGCTGTATGCATTGGCTTTCCGGTACGATAATATCCGGTTTATTGTCACAGAAGCACTGAAGACGATCCCGCCAAACACAAAATACTATCAATGTATTTCGGATGTGATCGCCTGGCATAAGCGATACCCCAACGACTGGAAACAAACCTGGTTTGAAGTCCAGAAAAAATGGACGGATGACAAGGGTTGTCCCGATGGTGTTTACGCTCCGTTTAATATAGACGCAACAGTCAACTCCGCTTATGTGGTGATCGGTCTGCTATATGGCAACGGGGATTATACCAAAACTATTGAGATCGCCACCCGTTGCGGACAGGATGCTGATTGCAATCCTTCTTCCGCCGCAGGTGTACTCGGCACGATGCTGGGTTATTCAAAGATCCCGGCTTACTGGAAACAGGGACTGAATGAAATTGAAGACATGGACTTCAAATACACCAGCACTTCACTCAATGATGTATATGAAAACGGAATGACCCAGGCCCTGGCAAATATCGAACGGAATGGGGGAAAGTCGGAGGGAGAAACGATACTGATCCGGGCACAAAAACCGGTCCCGGTTAAATGGGAGCAGAGCTTTGAAAAAATTGCCCCCTTTGAAAAAAAATGGAGTGCTGCACTATTGAAGAATGAATACGAATTCAGTTTTACCGGCAAAGGATTTGTCGTAAAAGGAGAAGTACGCCCCCTGACCGGCAGCGCCTGGGATTCAAAAAGTGATAACTACCTCGAAATGGAAGTCTATATCGACGGTACTTTCACCGAAAAGGTGAAACTGCCGGTCCGTTTCACCACCCGGAGACATGAGCTCTGCTGGAATTATCTATTGTCCGATAAAGCCCATTCGGTCCGGCTTAAACTGGTCAAACAGGAAGCGGAACTGAATTGCCATATCACGGAAGTGATCTTTTACAAATAAAGTATATCTTCCATACCCGGTTTTCCCTCCCCAATACGTCTTAAAAAAGCAATACATGACGAAAATCATCCGTCCTGCTGCTCCTGTATGCCGGTTTAGGTAACATAGGTTACATTCCGGTGAGTGGTAATGTGCTTCTTTTGCAGGGTCAATTGAAGTTTAGAAGTTGATAAGTTGAAAAGAGATGTATCAAGAAATTCACCCTGTTAACCTGTCAACTGGTTACCCTGCCCAAAAAATCACTACATGAAGTACATCATCATAGGCGCTGTTGCCGGCGGAGCCAGTGCCGCGGCAAGACTTAGACGACTGAATGAGAAAGCGGAGATCGTCATTTTTGAAAAAGGGGAATATATTTCTTATGCCAACTGCGGACTGCCTTATTATATTGGCGATGTGATCAGTGACCGGAATAAACTGTTTGTGCAGACCGCCACTTCATTCCGTAACCGTTTCAACATTGATGTCCGAATTTCCACCGAAGTAACCGCGATCGATGCGCTGAATAAAACCGTTCATGCCCGAAACCTGATGTCCGGAGAGGAATACACAGAGACCTTTGACAAGCTTGTGCTTTCACCGGGTGCTGAACCCATTCGTCCGCCCCTGCCGGGTATCGGGCTGGCGGGTATCTTCACCCTGCGTAATGTAAATGATACCGATCATATCAAACAATATGTGGACCAGCGGAAGAAAGGTCGTGCTGTAGTGATCGGCGCCGGTTTTATCGGATTAGAGATGGCTGAGAACCTGCATGATCTCGGCATGCAGGTAAGTGTGATCGAAATGGGTAACCAGATACTGGCCCCGGTGGACTTTCCCATTGCGGCCATGGCACAGCAACATATCCGTTCCAAAGGCGTGAACCTGCGGCTGAACAGTGCAGTAACCGGCTTTGAAAAAGAAAATGACACGCTGAAAGTACTGTTGAAAGATGGCAGTACCCTTGATGCAGATGTGGTGATCCTTTCGATCGGCGTACGGCCAGATACCCGGCTTGCAGTTGCAGCCGGACTGGAACTTGGCTCTGCCAAAGGCATATGGGTCAATGAATATCTGCAGACCTCTCATCCGGATATCTATGCGGTTGGCGATGCGATTGAGTTTGCCAATCCGGTCACCGGACAATCCATGAATACCTACCTGGCCGGTCCGGCGAATAAACAAGGACGGATCGCCGCGAACAATATTGTGCTGGGCAATAAACATCTTTATAACGGAGCCATTAATACCGCCATTGTAAAAGTGTTTGACATGACCGTGGCCACCGCCGGCATAGCCAGCAAACACCTGAAAACAGCCGGCATCAATCATGTTGTTTCCACCAATCACAGTGGGTCACATGCAGGCTATTATCCCGGTGCAAAACAGATGACCATCCAGATCGCTTTTTCTCCGGACAACGGACAACTGTTCAGCGCACAGATCGCCGGGTATGACGGGGTGGATAAACGCATCGATATCCTGGCGTCTGTGATCAGAAATAAAGGCACGATCTATGATCTTATTGAATTTGAACATGCCTATGCCCCTCCTTATTCATCTGCCAAAGACCCGGTGAATATGGCCGGCTTTATTGCAGAGAATATCCTGCACGACCGGTTGAATATTTTTTATTGGAACGACCTGGGCGACGGAGATGATAACAGTTACCTGCTCGATGTAAGATCGGTCAGCGAATTTGAAGCCGGACATATAGAAGGGGCCGTGAACATCCCGGTAGATGAGATCCGCCAGCGGTTACAGGAGATCCCTCAGGCCAAACGGATCGATATCTATTGTGAAGCCGGACTGCGGGGATACCTGGCCAACCGAATCCTGCGGCAAAACGGATTCAATGAAGTCTTTAATCTTTCAGGCGGCTATGTATTGTGGAATGCCTGTACAAAAGAAACAACGTTAGCAAAGGCTGCGACAGAACAGACTGCCTTGCTTTAATTCAGCGGGGTTGTGCAATAAATTCATGGATCGCGTCCAGTGCTGCCGGTGAAAACCACTGAATTCCGGGATCCTTTCTGAACCAGGTCAGTTGCCGTTTGGCATATTGTCGGGTATGTGTCTTAATGGCTTCTACCGCCTGCGCCCTCGTTATTTTCCCTTCCTGGAGATCAAACAGTTCGGCATAGCCCACGGTCTGCAAGGCATTAAGCTGTTTATAGGGAGAGAGTGCCTGTGCTTCTTCTTCGAGTCCTTCGGTCATCATTTGCTCCACCCGCAGATGGATACGGTTGTGCAGGATCTCTTTAGGCAGATCAATCCCGATCTTTATCACATTAAAATCACGTGTTGCTTTCCGGCCGGTGCGGTAATCCACAATGCTTCTACCCGTAGATAAGCGCACTTCCAATGCCCGCATACAACGTTGGGGATTCTGTATCTCGCCTGTGGCATAAAAAAGCGGGTCCTTTTCTTTAAGTACCTCCTGTAACCAGCCCAGCCCTTTTTCTTCATAGTCCTGTATCACCTGCGCACGGATGGCCGGATCTATGTCCGGGATGAGGTCCAGTCCCTCACAAAAAGCTTTGAGGTATAATCCGGTCCCGCCTACCATGATCACCTGATCATGTTGTTGAAAAAGTGTATCGACTTTCGACAGTGCATACGCTTCAAATGTGGCAGCGGTAACTTCTTCATGAATACTATGTGAAGCAATGAAATGATGAGGTACAGTGGCCAGTTCAGCAGCTGAAGGCCGTGCCACACCGATCGACATTTCACGAAAACATTGCCGGCTGTCGGCAGAAATGATCTCCGTACCATACGCCTGTGCCAGCTGTATCGCCAGTGCGGTCTTACCGGAAGCAGTAGGTCCGGTAACAATGATGACAGTGTTGGGGCTGTTGTTTTTCAATTATACCTCTTCTTCATCGGCAGTTCCTTCATCCAATGCCACATCCTCGCCTTCTTCATCCTTTTCTCCAAAACCTTCACCTACCTGGGTCAGGTCATACTTTTCCTCTATATCGGCGAATTTTTCTCCGAGTAGTCCTTTGGTACCATACTGGCTTGGGGCAATGCCTTCGGTCCGGACCACCGCAGGATAGGTCAGTTTGGGGTTCTCTTCCTTGGAGACATTGATCAGTTCCACCAGGAAGCCCCAGTTCTTATTGAAATCGTAGAGATAGATAAAGCGCTGGTTGGGATCGCGGATCTCGGAACCGATGGTGGTATCCTGCATGAGCAGCGGGGGCGCTTTATATTCCTTGTCGTATACTTCTAATGATATTTCGCGGCCACGCAACCAATGATCATTGCTGCGGAAGAAAGTGGCCTTGTGCTTATTGTCAAACTCGTATGATTTCAGGATCACATCGTGCAGGTCTTTGAAGGTCTGGGTATGACGGATCGCCACGTCGCGGTAGACGCTCTCATCCTCTTCGAAATAGATCCTGAATTTTAAAATTGCCATATAACAAATTTACGACTTCTCCGGGTCAGCGGGAATTTTTAGCGATTGATTTATTTTACCAGGCTGAGCCCCATTTCCGACGCTTTTTCCAGCATAAACGCATAAGCCGCCTCGTAGGTATTGGGGATCACCCCATCCAGCATGGCATCTTTCAGCGCATCCTTGATCACCCCCACCGGCCTGGAAGGCGACAGTCCGAAGGTTTCCATGATCAGTTCCCCGGTAATAGGCGGCTGCCAGTTGCGCACATGATCTTTTTCCTCCACTTCTTTACACCGTTGTCTGACCAGCTGAAAATTCTCCAGAAACCGTTTTACTTTCTGTTTATTCTTTGAAGTGATATCTGCTTCACAGAGCATCATCAGCGCATCAAAATCATCACCGGCATCAAACAATAAACGACGGATCGCAGAATCTGTGATGTTTTCTTTGGTCACACTGATCGGCCGCAGGTGCAGTTCGACCAACTTTTTTACAAACCGCATTTTCTCATTCTGCGGGAGTTTCAGTTTACCGAAGATCTTTGGCACCATCCGTCCGCCTACGGCTTCATGTCCATGAAAGGTCCAGCCATGACCTTCTTCAAAACGCTTGGTAGCCGGCTTGGCAATATCATGCAGGATGGCTGCCCAGCGTAACCACAGATCGGAGGTATTGGCCGACAGGTTGTCCAGCACCTGCAGGGTATGATAGAAATTATCCTTATGGCCGTGCCCATCTTTATACTCAGCCCCAGCCAGTTCCACCATGGACGGAAAGATGAGTTGCAGCAAACCCGATTTATAGAGGAGGTCAAACCCGACAGAAGGTTTGGGCGCCAGGATGATCTTGTTCAGTTCGTCGGTTATACGTTCCTGTGAGATGATCCGGATCCGGTGTGCATTATCGATAATACCCTGCCAGGTTGATTCTTCAATACTAAAACCCAGTTGTGTGGCAAAGCGGATCCCCCTCATCATTCGCAGCGGATCATCGCTGAAGGTCTGAGCCGGTTCCAGCGGCGTGCGGATGATCTTTGCTTCCAGGTCCTGCTGTCCATTAAAGGGATCCACCAATTTTCCGAAATCATCCGGGTTCAGGCTAATGGCCATGGCATTGATGGTGAAATCGCGGCGGTCCTGATCTTCCGCAATAGTACCTGGTTCTACGGCCGGTTTTCGCGAATCAGATTGATAACTTTCCTTACGTGCGCCTACAAATTCCAGGTCAAAATCACGATCTACCCGGATATGGGCCGTACCAAAATTCTTAAAATAATCCACCTGTGGAGATGGCCTGAAAAGGGCAGCAACTGCATGGGCCAGCGCAATGCCATCACCCACACAAACAAAATCCGCATCCCTGGTGATCCGACCCAGCAGTTTATCCCGCACAAAACCGCCCACCAGGTAGGTTTCCAGCCCCAGTTCAGCGGCCGCAGCCCCTACTTTATTGATGTAGAATAGTTCCTTGTCCGTGCAATTGATGTCCATGCGGGGCAAAGGTAATGGTAAGGTTGATAAGTTTATAGGTTGAAAAGTTTGCAGGTTGATAGGTTGACAGGGTATCTTTCATAGGAGGGGCTGTTGACTACTAACTTCTAACTACTATCTACTAACTCAACTACTGTCTTAAAACAACCACGTTCCCGTTCTCCCACCGGATCAGCTTTGAAGGCAAGGCCGGAGTCTCATCCTGCTGGCGATAGTGAACTATATAGTCGACTCCTTTTTTTATTTCATCACTGATAGCGGAGAACGATGGCGCAGCGGATTGGCCGGAAATATTGGCGGAAGTGGAAACGACAGGCTTACGGAAGCGACGGAGTAAATGCTTACAGAATGGCTCTTCGCAGATGCGGATGGCGATGCTCCCGTCTTCGCTGATAAGATTACCGGCGAGACCAATGGCGCCTTCGTACACGACGGTGGTGGGACGATCCTGTTCCTGCAGGTAATCGAAGAGACTGAGATCCGGACCTGAAACATATTTCAGAATTTCCCGTTCATCCGGCACGAGTACGATCATGGACTTGGAATCAGATCGTTGTTTGAGCTGGTAGATCTTTGCCACGGCCACTTCATTGGTGGCATCGCAGCCAATACCCCAGATCGTATCAGTAGGGTACAAGATCAGTCCTCCGGCATGCAAAGTCAGCAGACAAGGTTCGATATCGGACTCATACCCGATCATATTTTTTTATACACCTCCATTACTGCAGCTGCACATTTTTGTTGGGTGAAATGTTGTGCATGTGCCCAGCCTTTTGTTTTTAACTCCGCCGCATAGGCAGGGTCATGATAGATTTTCAACATCCCGGCGGCGATCTCTTCCGCATTGGCCGGATCCACATAATGCGCACCCGGACCGCCGGCTTCCGGCAGACAGGATACACTGGATGTGATCACGGGTAAACGGCTCCAGAGGGCTTCGAGAACCGGTATGCCGAATCCTTCAAAGAAAGAAGGATAGATCATGGCAATGGCAGATTGATAGATCGCGGGGAAAACAGCGGCACTGCGAAATTCATTGGCGGTACGGGCTGTCTCATTTTCAGCAAGGAAGATCACTTTCGATTCCAGTCCGTTTTGTTTGATAAAATCCTTTACCTGTTGTTTATATGCACTTCCTTCCCCGATCACCACGAGGGGGATCTGCAGGTCCTTGCGAAGAAGGAACAGGGCTTTGCAGATATTCAGCAGGTTCTTGCGTTCGATCAGAGAACCTACATACAGGAAGAACTGATCCGGTAATCCATATTGTTTTTTTATCCGTTGCTTCTCCTCTTCGGTAACTGTTGCAGCGAAAGACGGATTACAGCTTTGGTAACAAACGGAAATCTTCTGTGCAGGCGTGCCATAAAACCGGATGATATCCCGTTTGGTCTGTTCACTGATGGCGATCACTTTATCGGCATGTGCACAGGCATAACGGAATTTCTTTGTATAGATCTTTACATCGATCGGGTTGTATTGCTCCGGATGCCGTTCATGGATCAGGTCATGGATCGTGACCACGGACTGTATCCCGGTATCCTCAATACCCACCGGTATTTCATGACTGAGTCCATGATAGAGATCGATCTGGTATTTCTTCAGGTCATTTTTCACCCAGCTGCTGCGCCAGGCCGATCGAAAGAGTTGATTGAGGAATCCGGCGGGCTGCACTTCATGCAGATGCGGGCCTGACAGATCGAATGTGTCTGAAGCGTTGGGATTAAACAGAAAATATTCATGTTCCGGGAAATACTCCGCCAGTGACCGGATCAGGGTCCGGCTGTAATGTCCTAACCCCGTACCATTGTGAAACGCCCGTTTTGCATCAAAGCCGATGTTCATGGGGCAAAGATAACCAAGAAGTTCCCTACTCACTACTCACCACTCACTACTCACATTTTATCTTATTTTCGCAGCAAATTTCAACACATGAAAGAATTGATACTGGAGGCCTGGGCCAACCGTGAATTATTAAAGGATAACAAATACAGTGAAGCGGTGCGTGCCGTGATCGAAGAAGTGGATAAGGGCCGGCTGCGCGTAGCCAGTCCGGGCGAACATAGCTGGGAAGTGAATGAGTGGGTAAAGCAGGCGATCCTGATGTACTTCGGGATCCAGCAGATGCAGACCTGGGACCTGGCACCTTTTGAATTTTATGATAAAATGCTGCTCAAGAAAAATTACAAGGAACTAGGTGTTCGGGCCGTTCCGCATGCGGTGGCCCGCTATGGGGCCTATCTGGCCAAAAATGTGGTACTGATGCCCTCGTATGTGAATATCGGTGCCTATGTGGATGAAGGTACCATGGTGGATACCTGGGCTACCGTGGGCAGTTGTGCCCAGATCGGTAAGGGGGTGCACCTGAGTGGCGGTGTGGGAATTGGTGGGGTGCTTGAACCTTTACAGGCTTCTCCGGTGATTATTGAGGATGGGTGTTTTATCGGCAGCCGTTGTATCGTGGTGGAAGGGGTGATCGTGGAAAAAGAGGCCGTTTTAGGCGCCAATGTGGTACTGACCCAATCTACCAAGATCATCGATGTAAGCGGACCGGTTGCCTTTGAGATGCGCGGACGGGTTCCTGCACGCAGTGTGGTGATCCCGGGATCTTATACCAAAAAATTCCCGGCCGGTGAGTACGGGGTGGGTTGTGCCCTGATCATAGGACAGCGTAAACCCAGTACCGATCTGAAAACAAGTCTGAATGACGCCTTACGTGATTTTAATGTAAGTGTCTGATGCTCCGGCCTTCATTTATTTAAAAAGCGGGATTTTTTATCCCGCTTTTTTTGATTTTGGTATTCAATCATTCCTTATATTTGCAGCCCCAAAAGGGATGCCCAGGTGGCGAAATTGGTAGACGCACCGTCTTCAGGTGGCGGCGCCGCGAGGTGTGCTGGTTCGAATCCAGTCCTGGGCACAAAGACCCTGACACGATAGTGTCGGGGTTT
>CALRQQ020000062.1:0-11447 GCA_943370345.1 Chitinophaga pinensis | reverse complement strand
AGCCCGCGAAAAAGGATTCAAACGCATGGTATGGCAGGTACTGGAATGGAATGAACCCGCAATCAATTTTTATAAAAAATACAAGGCCGACTTCGATGGTGAATGGCTGAACGGATCGATCAATGTATGAGATAAAAAGAAAAGCATCACGGTTGTGATGCTTTTCTTTTTATAACCAGTGAACAGCAATCAGCTGACACCTTCCACCTGCATTTCTTTATTGATCTTTAATACCAGCCCCTGTAATACTTTACCCGGACCCGCCTCGGTAAACCGGGTAGCACCGTCAGCGATCATGGCCTGTACACTCTGCGTCCATTTTACCGCCCCGGTCAGCTGATCCACCAGGTTCTGTTTGATCTCTTCATTATCCATCACGGCTTTGGCCGCCACATTCTGATAGATGGCGCAGGTAGGGGTATGAAATTTGGTAGAAATAATTTTCGCCTGTAACTCCTCTTTGGCCGGGAGCATCAACGGTGAGTGAAATGCGCCGCCTACGGGTAATACCAGGGCCCGTTTTGCACCGGCCGCTTTCATACGTTCACAGGCGATCTCAATACCTTTCATTGAGCCACTGATCACTAATTGACCCGGACAATTATAATTGGCCGGCACCACAATTTCGCCGGTCTCCTGTTGCACTTCAGCACAGATCGATTCCACTTTATCATCCGCCAGGTTAAGTACAGCCGCCATGGTGGACGGATTCACTTCACAGGCTTTCTGCATAGCGTTTGCACGAACAGCCACCAGCTGAAGTGCATCTTCAAAGCTCAGGGTACCATTGGCTACAAGGGCGGTGAACTCCCCTAATGAATGACCGGCCACCATATCAGGCCGGGCACTTTCAATGCTCTTAAAAGCAATAACAGAATGCAGGAAAATGGCGGGCTGAGTAACTTGTGTCTGCTTAAGGTCCTCTTCAGTTCCGGCAAACATGACATCAGAGATCCGGAAGCCTAATACTTCATTGGCCTGTTCAAAAAGCTTTTTGGCAAATGCACTGTTTTCGTAATGGACTTTTCCCATTCCCGGGAACTGGGATCCCTGCCCGGGAAAAATAAACGCGTGTTTCATGGTAACTGGTGGTTATAGAAACAAAAATGCCATAAAGGTTTTAATTAGAAAAATCTTTATGGCATTTCCTCAAATATTGTTCATTATCAGCTTAAACGGGAGCTGATCAGTTTCATAAATTCACTCCGTGTTGAATTTTTATGGAATTCGCCATCAAAGGCGGAGGTGGTGGTCACAGAGTTCTGTTTCTGTACTCCGCGCATCATCATACAAAGGTGTTTGGCTTCGATCACCACTGCCACTCCTAATGGATTCAGTGTTTCCTTGATCGCATCTTTAATTTGTATGGTCAGTCGTTCCTGCACCTGCATACGGCGTGCATATACATCCACTACCCTGGCCACTTTACTTAGACCGGTGATCCAGCCATTGGGAATATAAGCCACGTGCGCTTTACCAAAGAAGGGCAGCATATGATGCTCGCACATGCTGAACAGCTCAATATCCTTGACCACGATCATTTCACTTACATCTTCATGAAATTTGGCGGAATTAAGGATGGCATGTGCATCAAGCTGATAGCCCTGTGTCAGGTATTGCATGGCTTTGGCCACCCTTTCAGGTGTTTTCAGCAATCCCTCCCTTTCCGGATCTTCTCCCAACAATCCAATTGCTTCCTTATATGATTTAATAAGTCCGTTCGTGGTACTTTCATCATACTGTTCTGTTCTTCTGTATGCCATATTCGCTTTTTTAAGCCGGATACTCTACAAAGTTCCGGGGTGTTTCATATAAACGCACCTGCAGTTCCAGTACGGGCTGAATATGCGGACGCAATAAATTAAAGATAACGACCGCGATATTCTCCGCTGTCGGATTCAGATTTTTGAATTCAACGGTATCGAGATTCAGGTTGCGGTGATCGAACCGCTCCACGATCTCCTGCTGTATCAGATCACTCAGGATCTTCATATCCATCACATAACCGGTGGCCGGATCAGGCACACCCGTTACTTTCACTATCAGGTCATAATTATGCCCGTGGTAATTGGGGAAAGCGCACTTTCCGAACACACGGTCATTGGTGGCATCGTCCCAGGCGGGATTGAAGAGCCGGTGCGCGGCATTGAAACTCTCCTTCCTGAAAACGGCTACCTTATTACTCATAGTACAATTTAATAAATTATGCTGGCTTATCGGGTGTTTATAACAGGCCGGACGATAATTTGTTCGGAAGTTATTGTTCGCCGTAATATTCCACAAAGATCTTGGCGGTTTCCACCAGCTTCAGACAATGCAGGGGCGCGGAGGGCGGCAATAGCGGCTGCAATTCGTTCCAGATCCCGATCACCAGGTTTTCAATCGAACACATTTTACCCCGCATAAATTCCACATCCTCGTTCAGGTTCCGGTGATCCAGTTTTTCAATGATCCTTTCCTGAACCAGCTTTCCCAGTTGCTTGGCGTCGAAAATGAATCCGGTGTCCGGGTCAGGCTCGCCCTTGATCGTTACATATAATTCAAAATTATGCCCATGCCAGTTTTCATTGGCACAACGGCCAAAGACGGCCTCATTCTCTTCTTTTGTCCAGCGGGGATTATACAGCTTGTGTGCAGCATTGAAATGTTCGATGCGGGTTAAGTAAACCATGCTTTACTTTTTGATTTTCCCCTCCGGCATTTGGGCGGAAGGAATGCCTGACCATGTTGCCGGAAGCGCATAAAGGTACGAGAAACTTCCCCTTTTCTGACCCGGATAAAAAACAATTAAGCACCTTTGCAGAAAGCATAGAAGAAATGAATATTCTGGTCGTTGCCGCTACCCCCATTGAGATCAGCCCGTTCCTGGAACAGCTGAACAAAGGATTGATCCGTACCCAACCGGATGTTCTGATCACCGGCATCGGTTTGACAGCCACCACCTGGTCGCTGACACGACAATTGCTGATCAAAAAACCTGACCTCGTGATACAGGCCGGTGTGGGCGGATGCTTTGACCGTAGTATCCCTACCGGCACAGTGATGGCCATCAAACAGGAAACCATTGCCGACCAGAGTGTGATCGAACTCAATGCCCTCAAGACCTTGTTCGATCTGAAACTGGTGCCCGAAAACCAGTATCCTTTTTCCAAAGGCTGGCTGGTGAATAAAAATGATGTGCTGAAAAAAGTAAAAGCAAAAAAGGTAAGAGGCATTTCGGTGAATGAGATCACGACCGATCCGAAGAAAGTGAAGTTCTATATAAACCAATTCAATCCCGTCGTGGAATCAATGGAAGGCGCGGCCCTGCATTTTGTCTGCCTGATGGAAAAAGTGCCGTTTATTCAACTCAGGGCTGTTTCCAATTATATCGCAGAGCGCAATAAGAAGAACTGGAATATGAAAACATCCATTATTAACCTGAATGCGGAGCTGATCCGCTTATTGGACCAATTATGAAACTGACCCTGGGCTTCTCCCCCTGCCCCAATGATACTTTTATATTTGATGCCCTGGTCAATCGTAAAATTGATACCGGCGGACTGGAGTTTGACGTGGTACTGGAAGATGTGGAAACCCTGAATCAATGGGCCCTGGAAGGTAAGCTGGATATCACCAAGCTGAGTTTCCCGGCATTCTTTAAATCGGCACATCAGTATATATTACTCCAATCAGGCAGTGCCCTGGGAAAAGGCGTTGGCCCGTTGCTGATCAGCAAAAAGGATAACCCTGCACCAGATGTAAAAAATAGCCGGATCGCCATACCGGGGTTCAATACCACGGCCAACCTCCTGCTTAGCTTTGCTTATCCCGATGCAACGCTGAAAACGCCCATGATCTTCTCTGCCATTGAGGAGGCAGTGATCAGCGGCGAAACAGACCTGGGATTGATCATCCATGAGAACCGCTTCACGTATCAGGATAAAGGATTACATAAAGTGCTTGACCTGGGTGAATTTTGGGAAAGTAAAATGAAGGTCCCGATCCCGCTGGGAGGGATCGCTGCAAAAAGGGAACCGGATATTTCTTTACAACAAAAGATCAGCCAGCTGATCCATGAAAGCCTGACTTACGCCTTTGATCACTATCCGGAAATAACAGATTATGTAAAAGCCCACTCGCAGACCATGAGCGAAGAAGTGATGAGGCAGCATATTGATCTTTATGTCAACAATTACTCGCTTCAATTGGGCGAAGAGGGCAAGACCGCGATCCTAGAATTATATAAAGTGTTTCAGAGAATACAAGGACAGGTAGTTGGCGAATCAACAAGTTTATTTATTTAACAGGAGTCTGCTTTTTTCGGCATCTATTTTTTCAGTGCCGCTGCATAGGTTTCCAGACAACGCTTACGGGCCACTTCATGTACAACAATGGGACGCACATAAGTAAGTTCCTCGAACTCAGGCACCCATTTACGTATATATTTCAGCTCAGGATCGAATTTTTGTGTTTGCAGGTAGGGATTGAACACCCTGAAATATGGCGCCGCATCACAACCACTGCTTGCTGCCCATTGCCAGCCGCCATTATTGGCTGACAGGTCAAAGTCCAGCAGTTTACGCGCAAAATACCCTTCACCCCAGCGCCAGTCGATCAGTAAATGTTTGGTCAGGAACGAGGCCACGATCATCCGGACCCGGTTGTGCATAAACCCGGTGGCATTCAGTTCCCGCATCCCGGCATCCACAATGGGATAACCGGTCTGCCCGTTACACCAGGCATCAAATTCCTGTTCATTATTGCGCCAGCGGATCTTATCGTATTCGGGCTTGAACGCATGACCGACCACTTTTGGAAAATGCCACAGGATCATATGATAAAAATCCCGCCAGATCAATTCATTCAAAAAAGTTTCATTCAATGCCCCGGCTTCTTTTGCCAGCTCCCGGATACTGATCGTACCAAACCGCAGATGTACACTAAGCCTCGAAGTACCGGGTAATGACGGGATATCCCGTTGTTCTTTATAACGCGTAATTACTTCCTTCTTCCAGCTTTTATCCGGGAACGGTAATCCCGACGCTGTAAAGCCCATGGAAGCAAGAGAAGGGATCTTTTTGGGAGATTGCCGGAAGAAATTGCCGTACAGCTTTTTGGTTGGATATACAGGAATAGTTTGGCTCCCCAATACCGCTTTCCATTTTCGTGAATACGGAGTGAATACAGTGTAGGGCTTACCATCATCTTTCAACACTTCATTCTTCTCGAGGATCACCTGATCCTTGAAACTATGAAAAGCAGAACCCTGTTGCTTCAGCCACTGGGCGACCGACTGATCTCTTTCACGAGCATAGGGCTCGTAGTCATGATTCGTGTACACCGATTTAATGTCATATTCTTTCAGCAGATCCTGATACACCTGTAACGGTGTACCATAACGCACGTCAAGGGAGCTGCCGGCAGCTGTCAGTTCTTCTTGCATAGCTGTCAGCGCCATATGTATGAATTCCACCCGACGGTCATCTTTATCTTCCAGGGCATCCAGAATATTGCGGTCAAAAATAAACAGGGGCAGTACAGGTGTTCCGGACCGGAGCGCCTCATATAGACCGGCATTATCCTGAAGCCGCAGATCACGGCGAAACCAGAAAACAATAACAGGGGATTTCATGAGGTTGCAACAAGTTTAACGGGGAATTGTTTGTACGAAACGGGCATATATTTCTGAGGACACCCTGTTACTGTAAGTCCGGTCATTGAACCGGCGCACCCATTTTACCCCATGGATTGCATTACTGAGAAAAACTTCTTCCGCCGCTTCAAGTGCCGCAATACTTACTGGTGCCTCTTCCACCGTGTAACCGGCCGCCCGTAAGGTATGAACCAGGTACTTCCGCATCACACCTTCTACGGCGCCCTGCTGCGGACCCGGTGTGATCATCCGTCCTTCCTGCACTATAAAAAGATTGGCTATTGTACTATCGGCAATATGTCCTTCGGTATTCAGCAGCAGACAATCATTCAGCTTATTTTCTTTTGCGTAAACAGCGGCCATGGTATAAGGAAGAAAATTGGCCGACTTAATCCCGGAAAAAAGGTCAATTGATTTACGGGCCTCCGGATATATACCAATATCCAGTCCGTTTTCATTCAGACGACTGAAACTATCCGGCAACGGCCAGCATTCAATCAGGTACTGCAGTACCCGGTCTGCATCGTACAATCCGCCATTGCCCCGGAAGAGCGATAAGCGGACCCTTCCCAGTTCCCGGACTTTGTTCTTTTCCGCCAGCTGCAACACTTCCTTTGCTATTTTCTGTACAGAAAACAGGCCGGGGCGTTCAAACTTCAGGAGTTGTAACCCTTTTTCCAGGCGTTCAAAGTGAAGGTCTTCGAGAAGGATCCTTCCCTGGTTCAATTTCAGGGTCTCAAATAAAGCATCCCCATAGCGATAGCCCCGGTTGGCCGCCTGTAAAACCGGTTGATCCGCTGCCAGTATTTTCCCGTTGAATGAAATGTACATGCCCCAAAGTAACAAAAAAGCCATTTGCGCTGGCAAATGGCTTTGTCAATTATAAAGTTTTGATTCTTTAGTCGGCTGAATTCAGGGATCAGGCCTGTTCCACCAGTCCGGCTTTTACCGCATACATGACCAGTCCGGCCATGGATTTGGTACCCGTTTTGGTTTTGAGTTTATCCCGGATGGCTTCCACAGTTCGGGGACTCAGGTCCACGATATCCGCGATCTCCTTCGTGCTTTTCTCATCACACATCAGTTTAAGGATGGTGATTTCTTTTTCGGTCAGCTGTACATCCTGAGGCATGGAAGACTCATGACTGCGTTTGGTACGTAACCCGCTCAGCAGGGCCTTATTGGTAAGATCGTTGAAATGGAAATCATTCTCAAATACTCCGCGGATAGCTTCGTAGATCAGTTCAGCACCAGACTCCTTGGTAATATAGGAATTGGCACCCAGCTCCATCATCTTTGATATAACCGAATGGTCATTCAGGAAAGAGAGCATGATCACTTTGATATCGGGGTAAAGTTTTTTGATCTCGGGGAGGGCGGTCAGACCATCCATGATCGGCATCTGGATATCCAGGAGTACCACATCGGGCTGGATATGACGTAAGAGATTGAGCAACTGCATACCGTTTTCGGCCTCAGCCACCATCTGAATATCTTTTCTTGCCTGTAAAGCTGTCTTGATACCGGTACGGAATAATGCGTGATCGTCAGCAATCGCTACCTTAATAACAGTGTTTGAATCGGGGTTTTTCATAATAGTAGAGTAATTAGTAAAACAATTATTGGATTAAAGTATTTATTCTGAGTGCAAGTTGGAGAATTTATGCAACATATACCATAGTGAAAGTACTTGATTTAAAAATTGCGGAAACTACCGAAAAGGGAAACTCCGAACGTAGGTTTACGAGTCAAAATCAGGGTAACTACTTATCGGCCGGTAAATACCGAAGGGTGTAAAAAGGGCAGTTCTTCTCTTGTTCATAATGTATGGCGGATATACTTTTGTATCAGAAAGTTGATTGAGCGGATGAACTGTATTATCTCATCCAATGTCCATAACCGTCCAGAAAGTCTTTTCCAATTCCCTTGAAAAACCGACCCCGATTTTCATCGGGATACACTTCCCCGGCAATCAACTTTCACTTTTAAAATAATGGTCCCGTTTTTTCGATCCAACCCTGTAGAAAATAACCAAAACCTGAGCGCCATTAAACCTTTTCTTTTTTCAGAAGCGCTGCTTATAAACTTTTTCTTTTCATAACAGTAACAAAAAAGCCCCGGTCCTCATAACGCCGGGGCTTAGCCTTTCAAGCCGTTTCTGTTTATGCTTTCTGCGCCACCAGGTAGGCCCTGGGCTCTCCGAGTGTAAATTTCTTCCGCCCTGGTATACTGTATACCTCAGTCAGGTTCAGCCCGGCCTCTCCCAGCATGGTTTCCATTTCATTCAGGGAAAAAACATAATCCACCCCTGGCTTCACTTCTCTATGTCCCGCCGGATCGATCGTGATGGTCTCTACTTCTATGCGGGTGGGGTGAAAAAGCAACTGTCCTTTGGATAAAAACAGGTTTTCCCCATACTGACTCCAGCTGCTGCTATAGGGTTTATTGAAGGCGATCTCTGCAATACTCCAGCTGTTGATCAGCAAGTGCCCGCCGCTTTTTAATTGCGTGGCAATGTTCCGGAGAATGGTTCGGGTATCTGCTGCATTAAAAAAATTCAGGCTGTTGCCCATACAGAGTGCGAGGTCAAATTGCCGGCCGGATTGAAAAGGAAGTACATCGGCACAGATCCCTTCCACGGGAAGATCTTCAGTGGCGGCAGCCAACTTCACTTCCGCTATATAGTCAGGCAGATTATCAATAGCCAGAACGCTGATACCTTTTCTTCCCAGGGCCAGGGCATGACGGCCATACCCGCACATCAGATCCAGCACCTGGCTGCCCGGCTGCAGGTTAAAATGCGGGAGCATAAATTCAATTTCCTTTACCGTGAGTTCGGCCGGGATCAGCGTTTTCCAGATATCCTTGTAATGGCCGTCGAAAAAATCATTATTGATATTACTCATACAGGTATGTTGAGCTAAAAAAACCGGGTCGCCCCGGTTCTTTGTTTATTCCAGTAATTTATTCCGGGTGGCATACATCACCAGGCCAGCAATGGTCTTGGCCCCCACTTTCTGTTTCATGTTCTGCCGGATGGTTTCAATGGTTCGCGGACTGAGGAATACTTCTTTTGAAATTTCTTCGGTGGTCTTATCATCCGCGATCAGTTTGAGGATCCGGAGTTCCTTTTCTGAGAGTTTGACCGGGTTGGGATAAAACTGGCGAACCGTTTTCTTATGTTGTAACTTGAGCAGTACCGCTTTATTGACCAGTTCATTGAAGTAAAAATCATCGTTCATACAGGTCAGGATGGCCTGGTAGATCTCTTCCGGATCAGTGGTCTTGGTGAGGTAGGCATTGGCGCCCATTTCCATCATACGGGTGATCATTTCCTGGTCGTCATACATGGTCAGTACAATGATCTTGATGGATTCGTATTCTTTTCGGATCAGGCCAATCGCATTGATCCCATCCACATGGGGCATCCGGATATCCATAAGGATCACATCCGGTTGTTTGAGCACCAGTTTGTGCATGAGGTCTTTTCCATCCTCTGCTTCCCAGATTATTTTGAGGTAATCTTTTTCCTTTAAGGCCATGCGGATGCCATCACGGAAAATCTTATGGTCGTCTGCGATCGCTACTTTGATTTGCTGAGCCGTCATGAGGTATTGGGTTAAGAAAGTTGCTGATTGGATACCGACACGAGTAAAACTACGCAAATTTTAGTAGAAACCGCAAAATGAGGAAATTTCTTTTAAGCCTCATTTTGCCCTCCCGGAACTGATCCGTTATCCGGCCCCGGTGGTTGTCCGCATAAATTGCAATGGACGAAAAAAAAGAAACAGGCAATCAATGAATGCTTGCCTGTTTCCTGAATCATCGGGGGGTAATAAATGAAATATACCCCAACTGATCGGCCACAAACGCTGCCAGCACCAGGGTGGCGAGCAGATAATAGGCAGACAACATCAGTTTTGATTCTGGCCGGTCAAACCCTGCTTTTTTTAAAAAGGCGGGTTTGAACCATAACCAAACCAGTTTGATCAACTGGATCAACAGGACCAGTATACTGGTCAGCATAAGAAAACGCATAGGCTTTATAGTTTAAAACATTCAGTGGCGATATCCCATATTACCCCGGCCACCATAAACCAACCACCATACCGGCGCAGGTTTCTCCAAAGAAATGGCCGGATGGTTGACCAGGTAGCGTTGGATTCAACCATCGTTTGAAATTCGATGATAATCGTGGCGACATTAAACGCTCCTACAATCACATCCTTTATACACTCCCAGGGTATTTGCATGCGACCTGAAACCTGTTTCCCCTGGATCTGCATTTCCTTATACAATTCAAAGACGCCCGCAAAAACCACCATTTCATCCGCAGGGTTCATCAGTGCAGGACTATAGACCACCGGATTGATCACTTGCAGCAATGAGATCAACTGTACATTTTTTTGCTGCATATACTCAAGATCAGGGGATCCGGTTCTGGCGGCTTCCTCCACTTCTTTTACGATCACCGGACTTTTCAACCGGCGCAGAACGGCCGTGTCATAGGAGTTAAAAAACTGTTCAAGCGCCAAATAGGCTTCCTTCCGGCCGGGTACAGGTTGAATCGTTTTACCTGGGCAAACGGCCGCCCGGCTTTCTATCATCAAGACAGATACAAAAAATAAGATCAGCACTTTTTTCATAAAATAATTATAACTGCCTACTCTGTTCAAAACCCGGTTTTCGGCATTCCCGTAGCACGCGTTGCTGCACCAAAACTAAATCCGGCACTGGCGCGCACCATGGGATAAACACATTGATCGTAAAGTACTTTACGGGAAATCCCGAGCACTTTTATACAGAAGCCGGTCATGCCAGCCCGTTACTCAATGGATCTCCTGAACGAATTTGAGGGAATCCAGGCAACTGCGGAGGGGAAAAAAAACGAAAAAAATGGGAAAAAAACGTAACAAGAAATCTTTGCCCCTTTTCAATACTAATTAGCTTTATTACAGAATTGAGCTAATTATGTTTATATACGATTATCTAACAATCGTTATTGTTATAACATTAACGATTGCACTTTTTGAGATCCTAAATACAAAAAAAAGAAATTTCACTATTAACGCATTAATAGCATACTTTTTTATTGCTTTTATTCTGTTTACTATAGGCAACTTTAAAGTTCTATCAATTTATTTTAACAATGCCGTATTAGTCAAAAGAAAAATATTCGAAACTATCAATACCCTGTTTTCTTTATCCGAATTTATTTTCTTTTCTTCATTTATAGAAGCCCTTAATTTAAATAAGAAAAAAATCTTAACTCATAGACTAATTGCCCTTTCATTTATATCACTTACAATCTCGTACCTGTTTTATATAACAACAAACAAAGTCGACGCAAACACAACAACTACATTATCCTTACAATTAAATGTTATCGAATTCGCGATATTACTTATTTCATGCTTGAGATACTTTTATTTTACTATGCAAACACCAATAGAATCACCGCCAATAAACAAGAATTCTTTACTAATAATAAGCTCATTATTTCTCTACATTTCCATATCCCTACCTTTCTTAATCATATCAGAAAAAATAAAACTCACAAATATGCAAATCTATAATGCAATTTACGCGATACACTACATAGTATTATTAGCCGTTTTTGTATCATTAACTATGACATTAAAAATTAATAAAAATATTTTTTATGCCTGAATTTCTGATTGGGACAACATTTCTTATTATACTACTTTCTGGATCTATCCTTTTTATGGTTTTCATTTTTAGAAACCGTCAAATGGCATTTCACCAAAGTTTTAAAAAAGCACAAGTTGACTATGAGAATAATCTTATTCGT
>CALRQQ020000061.1:0-11612 GCA_943370345.1 Chitinophaga pinensis | reverse complement strand
CGTTTGAATCCTTTTTCGCGGGCTTCTTCGATCAGCCGGTCAAACAGCAGTTTGCCAATGCCTTTACCCCGGGCGGGTTCCGTAACAACAATATCCTCGAGGTACATCGCCTGCCCCTTCCAGGTGGAGTAACGGATATAATACAGGGCAAAGCCATAAATAACACCGGCTTCTTCTGCTACAAAGGCCCACCACACCGGCTTCTGGCCAAAGCCGCTTTCTTCAAAATGTTCCATACTCACTGTTACCTCATCCGGAGCTTTTTCATAAAGGGCCAGTTCTTTTACCAGCTCCAGTAAGCGGGGACAATCTTCCTTTACCGCTCTTCTTACATTGATCGCCATATTGATTTCAGTTGTTTATTATTTTTTCCATCCAGGGCCTTTCACAAACCGTCCGGGGCTGGCACCGGTGTGATTGCCTTCATTCAGTACCTGTACCCCGTTTACCCACACGTGCAACATACCTTCCGCATATTGATGGGGTCTATCGAATGTTGCCTTGTCATTTACCCGGGCCGGATCGAAAATAACGATGTCGGCATAATGGCCCGTTTTTAATTCTCCCCTTTTTTGGAGTTTCAGATTAGTAGCAGGTAATTTGCTCAGTTTATGAATAGCAGCCGGCAGGGATAATAATTGCTCATCCCGGCAGTACCGTCCCAGTACACGGATGAAATTACCGTATGCACGTGGATGGGCCATTGATTTCAGGAACACCCCTTCATTGGTATAGGACCCTTCATCGCTGCCAAAGCTTAGCCAGGGCAGGGAAACCTGTTTGCGTACATTATTTTCATCCATCAGAAAATAGATACACTCTACCCGGGTACTGTCTTTAATGATCAGGTCCATGGCTGTTTCTTCGGGTGATTTGCCCATTAATCTGGCGATAGCGCCCAGGGTTTTGCCGGTATATTTTTTCAGGCTGTCCTGTTTAAAACCCACCACCAGTATATTTTCAGGGGTGCCTACGCCATAAAAAAAGTTTTCCCATTTATTGGTCTTCGTATTCATTTCTTTTTTCAACGCCGTGCGGATCGCAGGATCCTGCAGGCGTTTCCATAATTTATCAAAGCCGCCATCCTGCAGCGTGGGAGGCATGGTGGCAGTCAGTCCGGTACCACCGGCAATATACGTGTACATATCCGCTGTAATATTCAGCCCTTCGTTACGGGCCCGCTCGATCCGGCGGATCACCGAGTCCATCTTATTCCAGTTGTCCTTGCCGGCTGCTTTTAAATGATAGACCTCTGCATGGATCTTTGCTTCCCGGGCAATGGTGATCAGCTCTTCCAGTGATTCATACAACTTATCACCCTCACTGCGCATATGACTGATATAGGAACCGCCGTATTCGGCGGCTACTTTACTGAGTTCAATCAATTCATCTGTTTTTGCAAAAAAAGCCGGTGGATAGATCAGTGAAGTGCCAACACCCATGGCGCCTTCTTCCATGGCTTGCCGTACCAATTGCTTCATGCTATCGAGCTCTGCGGCCGTTGGTGCCCGGTTATCTTCCCCGATGATATTCATCCGGACAGTCGTGGCCCCTACAAAGGACGCCACATTGGTACTGATGCCTTTTTTCTCCAGGTACTGAAGGTATTCACCCAGGGTATTCCACTCCACTTTATATTTAATATCACCCTGCGATTCCTGTTGCTGTTTTTTCATTTCTGCATTGAGCGGTCCCATACTCCAGCCTTCACCGAAAACTTCAAGCGTTACACCCTGCCGAATGTCACTCTGGCTACGTCCGTCTTCGATCAGGGGTTCAGTGGCCCAGCTGAGCATATTGATGAATCCAGGGGCAACCGCATTTCCTTTGGCATCCACTTCCTTTGCGGCTTTTACTGCAGAAAGATCGCCGATAAAGGCAATAGTATCTGCATTGATCCCGATATCCGCCTTATAGGGTTCACCGCCATTCCCATCATAGATCATTCCATTCCGAATAATGGTGTCATACTTTTTTTTACCCGAACAGGCGAGAAGGAATCCGGGGATGACCAGCAGGATAAGGTAGTTACGCATGGTTGTTTTTTATTTTCGTTTGATCAGTGATCCGGGGAAAAGTCCGGATGGTTTTTTGTCTTTGTATACCGGTTGCCCGTTGACCCATACCTGCAGGATCCCTTCGGACAAGGCATGCGGATCGGCTATCGTCGCTTTGTCTTTCACCGTTTCCGGATCGAGCAGTACGATATCTGCGTAATAACCAGTACGCAGATAACCTCTTTTTTTAATATCCAGATTATTGGCGGCAAGTCCGGTCATTTTGTAAATGGCCATTGGCAGGGTCAGTGCTTTTTCCTCACGCGTATATTTCGCCAATACCCGGGTGAAGGCGCCGAAGCCGCGGGGATGTCTTCCGGTAGAAGAACCATCGGAACAGATATTGGCATACGGCCATTGCATCAGCCGGATGATATCTTTTTCCGCCATGGAAGTGGCCATGATGCTTTCACGGCACTCATCGTTGTGTGTTTTTTCCCAGGCTTCAATACGGGCGATAAGTTCCACCAACATGCGGGCCGGTGTTTTTTGTTCAAGTGCGGCTATGGATGCAAGTGTTTTCCCTTCATAGGCCGGGTTGATCTCATACGCCGCCAGAATGATATCTTCAGGCAACGTGATTTCCCGCAGGATCAGGTCCGCTTCTTTTTCGTCAGAAAAATTACGGTCGGGAAACAAGACGCGTATCGTGGAATGCCAGAATGCGTAGGGATAAATATCACTGGTCAGTTGTACACCTTCTTTCCGGGCCTGATCCATGATCGCCAGAAGACTGTCGGCTTTGCCCCATAGATTGTGCATGGCCAGTTTGATATGACTGACCTGTACCGGCACCCCGGTTGTTTTACCAATACGGATGATCTCGTCGATAGCATTCCAGAAATAACGGTCCTCACTGCGGATATGACTGATGTATCGTCCCTGGAAAGGTACAATGACCTTACTGAGTTCCAGGACTTCCTCGCGGGCCGAATAAATGCCCGGGTCATATTCCAGTCCCGTGGATAGTCCAAGTGCACCCGCTTCCATATCCTGCAGCAATAATGCTTTCATGCGATCGATCTCGGCGGCAGAAGCGGTTCGTTTGAAATCTTTTCCGAGAATTGAATCCCGGATCGTGTTGTGTCCGCTGTAGGAGCCGATATTGATGGCCACCGGTGTATCTCTGAGTTGCTGATAGAAGGATGCAAGTGGAAAATTTGAACCACCGTCCTGTCCGATGATGATACTTGTAATGCCCTGGCTGAGTACCGCTGTAAAATCACGGTGCTGAAAAGGGTTGCCGGCATGATGGCTGTGTGTATCAATAAAACCGGGTGCCACTACCTGACCATCTGCATCCGTTATTTCCTTTGCGGTGACATCCGACAGATCGCCGATAAAGGCGATCGTATCGTTCCGGATGCCGATATCAGCACGGATACCGTCGGCTCCGGTTCCGTCATACACGATACCATTCCGGATGATCCGGTCGTATTGTGGTTCACTATTTTTACAGCCACTGACTACAGATAGTCCGGCTGCCAGGCAGCAGATCAGCAATGCTCTCATTGTTTCTTTTTCGCTTTAAAGGTTCCGTTGGGTTGGATAAAACTGACGGATAAGATATCACCTTTTTCACTTTCTTCAAACTGCACACTGTATCCCTGCAGCACTTTCAGGTCAAATTTGTTTTTACCGACCGGTACCAGTTCGTATTCAGGCTGGCCTTCAATAAAGGCATATAATGTTTTATCGCCTTTCAGGTAAAATTTCACTCCCTTGCCGGGAGCAAACTCGAATTCACCGGCAAAACGGCTGATTTCTTCTTTACTGATCTCCTTTGGTTTTGACTGACGGGTGAATTCAATGTCTTTCAGTCCGGGTTGCAGCGGTATGAGTACCGTGCTAATTTCTCCGGCCGGGTTCGATTGAAAACTGATCTTCAGGGTTTCTTTTTCTGTGGTATCAATACCGGTTTTCTTATCTATCGGGAATATTTCGAATACATCGTAGTGATAATGCCGAAGCCAGGTCAGGTCATTGGGAGAGGAAAGGAACAATGAATCATTCCGCTGAAAGATCTCAAAGGAACCATAGCCCGGATGTTTGAACAGTCCTGAATATTCGGTTTTAGGATGAGAGGGATTTGTTCCCGTTTTCCGGTTGCTGGTGGCAGCGGGTTCTGCTTCTTTGGCTGCTTTCTTTGCTTTTGCCTGTGCCAGATTAGTTCGTCCATTCCAGTCCACTGGTTTTTCATTGAGCAACCGGTCGGCTATGGAATTCCGAACCAGGCCGGGTACCGCTGAGCCATTCTGGTTGACCAGCACCACGATGCCGATGCTGTCGTTGGGATAGAAACTGGTACTGGCGGAGAATCCGTCGATATTACCGCCGTGTTCTACCCGGTAATGACCGCGGTATGAACTGATCATCCAGCCAAAACCATAGTTTGACAGATGCGCATCAGGAATTTCAGGATCGGGTATACCCGCACTTATTACCATTTGTGAGGACATGGCTTCACGGGTGTAAGCAGCCGGTAAGATCTCTTTTCCATTGAACTTCCCGCCATTGATCCAGGTGATCAGCCAGTTACTCATTTCATTTACACTGCTGTTAATACTTCCGGCGGGACCCATGGCATTGATATCATAATAATCCGTTGCATGAATGATGCTGTCCCTGATCACTGTATATCCGAGGGACGCATCCTCCGCTTTGGCCAGGTCCTTTACCGAAAAGTTGGAGTGGGTCATGCCCAATGGCGTGAAGATCTTTTCTTTGATATTTTTTTCCCAGGATTGGCCGGAGAGTTTTTCAGCGATCATGCCCTGTACCAGGAACATGAAATTGTTGTATTGCCAGGTTTGCCGTAGCGGAGCAGTGGGTTCCATGAATCTGATCCGTTGTAACAAACTGTCACGTGAAGCGGTATTGAAAAGATACCAGGAATAATCATGTCGGGGCAGTCCGGTACGGTGACACATGATATCCCTGACCGTTACACCGTTATTCAGTTCATTGTTAAAAAATTCAAGAGCCGGCAGGTATTTCCTGGCCGGTTGGTCATAGTCCAGTTTACTGTCCTTATTGTATAAACCCATCAGAGAAGAAGTAAAAGCCTTGGTGCAGGAGCCGATAGCGAATAGTGTATTGGGGGTTGCCGGCAGTTTTTTTTCTACATCACGGTAGCCAAATCCTTTTGCATAAATGATCTTATCCTTTTTCACCACAGCTACTGCAAACCCGGCCGCGTTGCGGTCTTTCAGTATTCTTTCCATCAAGGTGTCGATACCTGCCAGCGGGTCGGTGGGGCGGGCAGCTTTCTTTTGGGCATAACTGTACTGCATACTGAGCAGGGCCAGCAGGAAGAACCATTTTTTCATGATTGTATTATTTAATCGGTATTAAAAAGGCTGCAACGCCTGGTCCAGGTCGCGTATGATATCCTGGATATTTTCTATCCCGGTATTCATGCGTATCAATCCATCGGTGATGCCATACTTTTCTTTTTCCGCTTTTGGTACACTATAATGGGTCATAGAGGCGGGATGCGATAACAGGGTATCGCAGGTGCCAAGAGACACAGTACGCACGCACATCTGCAAACGGTTCATGAAGCCGATGCCGGCCGTTAATCCTCCTTTCAGTTCAAAGCTCAGCATGGCACCGGGATGGCGCATTTGCTTCATAGCCACGGCATGATCCGGATGACTGCTGAGTCCTGTATAATTTACACGGGCAATGGCCGGATGATGTTCCAGAAAGCCGGCCACTTCCATCGCATTGTGGCAATGTCTTTCCATGCGTACTTCCAGGGTTTTCATACCCTGGATCAGCAGGAAAGCATCGAAAGGGTTGGAATTACCACCCAGGGTACGATGCAGTTTGGTCACCGGACCACTCATCCGTTCAACATCCCTTCCCAACAGGATACCTCCGATGGCAGTTCCATGCCCGTTGAGGAATTTGGTGGTGGAGTGTACGATATAATCCACCCCGTGTTTAAAGGGTTGTTGCAGGTAGGGGGTGGCAAATGTATTATCACAGGCAGTAACGATATTGTATTTCCGGGCAAGGGCACAAAGTTCTTCGAGATCCACACATTGGATCGTCGGATTGGCCGGTGTTTCGAGGTACAGCATTTTGATCTGCGGATCAGCTTTCATGAGGTCTTCGGCCAGGGAAAGATTGCGCAGGTCTGCGATCACCGGTGTGATCTGTAATCCGGGCAATACTTTACTGATGATCTCATTGGTACCTCCATAGAGTGAATAATGACTGAGGATCTTGTCCCCGGGTTTCAGATTCGCCAGCAGGAGGGTAGCGATGGCAGACATACCGGATGCATGGAGGATGCCCCTGGCATCAATGCCGAGCTGGAATGTTTCAAGCGCGGTGATCTTTTCTTCTGCTTCAGACATGGTTGGATTGCCCCAACGGCTATAGATATAACCTTCTTCTTTCCCGTCAAACCGGCGCATGCCCTGTTCTGCCGAATCGAACACATAGGTGCTGCTGGCATAAATGGGTACCTGATGGGCATACATCGGGTCTTTTTTATGACCGGCATGTACGGCGACCGAACTCCAGCCACTCAGCCTTTCATCATTGGCAGTGTCACCGGTGGGAAATTTTTTATCCATGTTTATGAATTGTGTCCGAAATTTATCCGGAACGGTAAAGAAATATCCAGGTAAAATACCTTCTCAAAAGTAGAGGTTTTCACTCTTTAATCAGCTGCAACCATGAAAGAACTCCTGAAGCAACAGGCGGCCTGCAATCACTGGGCCAATCAACGGATCACGGATACCCTGCTATCGCTGCCGGAAGGGGTTTGTAAACAGGAAACATCTTCCAGTTTCAACAGCCTGGAGAAGACCCTGCTGCATATCTGGGATGCGGAATCGGGCTGGTGGCAGCGGTTGCGGCTGAATGAACGGATCGAATTGCCGGGGAAAACATTTACGGGAAATGTACAGGATGCCGCGGCAGGCTTGCTCAACCAGTCAAAACAATGGGAGGAGTGGGTGAAACAGGCTACACCCAATGCGCTGGACCATGTTATACAGTTTCATACCAGTAAACGGGAGCTGGTCAAGATCAGAACCTGTCAGTTACTGCTGCATGTATTCAACCACAGTACCTATCACCGGGGGCAACTGGTCACAATGTTGCATCAGTTGGGTCATACGAAAGTGCCATCAACCGATTTTTTTCTTTGGCTGAAATTGAAGAAGTAGGTCAGTATTGGCGTAATTCGGGATCCCTGTGACCCCAGAAACTGATGATCAGGGAAATGGCAAAGGCAATACCTGTAATTTTAAAAATAAAACCGACAGGAGCATTTTTAAGCTCGGTATTTACACTTGACTTATCCAGAAAATAAAAAACAACAGGAACGACAATGAGGTAGATCAGGGTCAACCGGAAGACTTTGTTCCAGAACTTTCTGTTGGTACGGCGACGGGTTGACATAGGCGTACTGTTGATATCAGATTTTTTTTGAATAAATAAGTTGAATATAACCCCCGCAAGATAAGGAGAAACGGGTTTAATTTCCTACAGGTTTGGTATGGTATTAATCAATTATATATCCGATCCGTTATATCCCCATTTGAGCCAGGTGGCGCCCCAGGTAAATCCACCACCAAAAGCGGCCAGTACCACATTATCGCCTTTTTTAAGTTGCTTTTCCCATTCCCATAAACAGAGGGGAATGGTACCGGCCGTAGTATTGCCATAGCGTTCGATATTGATCATGACTTTTTCCCGGGGTAAGCCCATCCGGTTCGCCGTGGCATCAATGATACGCAGGTTGGCCTGATGGGGTACCAGCCAGGCAATATCTTCACCTTTAAGATTGTTTCTTTCCAGTAACTCTGCACTTACATCTGCCATTCCCTTCACAGCAAATTTGAAAACGGCCTGTCCTTCCTGGTAAGCATAATGTTCTTTGGCCATGACCGTGGCCATGCTGGCAGGCCGTAATGAACCTCCGGCTTTCATATGAAGAAAAGGAGCACCGCTTCCGTCTGTTTTGAGGATGCTGTCCAGTACACCATAGCCTTCTTCTTCTGCGGGTTCAAGTAATACGGCTCCGGCACCATCGCCAAAAATGATACAGGTGGCACGATCACTGTAATCGATGATCGCGCTCATTTTATCAGCACCGCAAACCACCACTTTTTTGTAACGACCGCTTTCGATCAATGCAGCGCCTTGTGTCAGTGAAAATAAGAAACCGGAACAGGCGGCGGCCACATCAAAGCCCCAGGCATTTTTAGCGCCCAGTTTATCGCAGGCAATATTGGCCGTGGATGGAAAGACCATATCCGGGGTTACAGTACCCACGATCAGGCAATCGATCTCTTCGGGACTGATACCTCTTTTGCGACAGAGTTCCTGAACCGCCGGTACCACCATGTCGGAAGTGGCTTTGCCTTCTCCTTTGAGGATCCTTCTTTCAGAGATCCCCGTACGGGTACGGATCCACTCATCGTTGGTGTCTACCATCTTCTCCAGATCAAAATTGGTCAGTTTGTCTTCCGGGACATAGCCACCTACTGCAGTAATGGTAGCCGTGATTTTTTTACGCATGCTTGGTGAATTAGTAAAGTGTGCAAATTTAAGGAAAAAGTTGCCGGATGTCAGGATGTACCGGCAGATGGCAGCCGGCAGCCCTTTCTACGTAAACCAGTTGGTATTTTCGCAAGGTTTGTTCAGTAACAGCTTCACCAAATAAGCACCAAACATCCGTAGAAGGATTGGTGCTTATTTGGTTCTTGGTTCTTTGCATCTTTCACTATTTTCGCCCCATGATAGCTTTCTTAAAAGGTGATTTTGTACAGAAAACCCCGGCTACTGTGTTGGTAGATGTGAATGGGGTAGGGTATGAAGTGCAGATCAGTTTAAATACCTATTCCAAAATTCAACACCTGGAAAAGGGGATCCTCCACACCAGTTTGCTGATCCGGGAGGATGCGCATCTGCTTTATGGCTTCTTTGATCTGGCCGAAAAAGAAGCGTTTCAGTTGCTGATCGGGGTATCCGGTATCGGGGCTTCCACCGCCCGGGTCATGCTTTCGTATATGAAACCCGATGAACTGGCAAGGGCCATTGTTCAGGGGGATACAAAGACCCTGGAGGGTATAAAAGGGATCGGCAAAAAGACGGCCGAACGAATGGTACTGGAACTCAGGGATAAAATGGCCAAACAACCCCTGGAATCAAATATTTCTCCGCTGAAAAACAATACTTTGCACCAGGATGCGTTAAATGCTTTAACTGCCCTGGGCATCAACAGGCAGGCCGCCGGCCAGGCCATTGAAAAGACCGCAGCAGCTAACCCGGGTCTTTCCGTTGAGGAACTGATCAAAATGGCACTTCGTACCCTCTGATCCACTAATTCTGGAAACTAATTGACGAGAAAACCTTGAACTTCAGAACTGCGCATATTTTCCGTACACTGGGCATTTTAGCCTTTGTGTGCCTGGTTGGCTTACCGGCAAATGCCGGTGAATTCAAAGCTGCAGGCCCCGGCTTCCCTTTTTCAGCAGCCGATACCGGCAGAAATCCTCTTACGGACCGTTATGGCGACCCTTATTCCAATCCCTCTTCCAATACATTTGATTTCCGGGATACGTCATTTATCAAACGTACCGTGGAATACGATCCCAAAACCAGGCAATACTACGTTATCGAGAAGATCGGTAATAAGTATTACCGGACCCCGACCGCTTTCAACATGGAGGATTTTCTGAAGCTTCAGGGAAAAAAAGACGAACAGGACTACTTCCAGAAAAGGGCTTCCTTATTATTTAATATGAACCGGCGGCTGGCACGTCCAACGTTCAAAGTCTCGAATGACTGGTTCAATCGTATCATGGGTGTGGGTCCTGACGGAAAAGTAAAGATCGATATCAAACCCTCGGGGTATGTAGATTTTCTGGCAGGTTACCAGGGACAGAATATCAAGAACCCGACATTGCCGGAAAGGGCCCGTAAGAATGGTGGATTTGATTTCAATATGAATTCCGCCCTGCAGATGGATGCACAGATCGGGGAGAACCTTAAGTTGCCCATCAACTATAATACCCTCGCCAATTTTAATTTTGAGAACCAGTTAAAACTGGATTTCAAAGGCAAGGAAGACGATATCGTCAAACTGTTCCAGGCCGGTAATACCAACTTCGCTTCAAAGGGTACCCTGATTCCGGGTGCCCAGTCGCTTTTTGGGGTGAAGACCCAGTTGCAGTTCGGCAAGCTATTTATTACTGGTGTATTAGCCAACCAGCAATCCCAACGGCAGACCATGGGATTACAAGGAGGGACTTCCGCACAGAGTTTTTCAGTGAAGACCGACGAGTATGACGAGAATCGTCACTTTCTTTTATCACAATATTTCCGGTCCAATTACAATACGGCGATGAAGCAATTGCCGATCGTAAATTCCAAAGTACAGGTGTTGCGGGTGGAGGTGTGGGTCACTAACCGTAACGGAAGTACAACCGACACACGGGATGTGGCTGCTTTTATGGACCTGGGAGAACGGAATCCTTATCGTGCCGGTCTGATCAATGGCAGTGGTGATAACCTGCCCCGGAATGATGCAAACAATCTTTATACCGACCTGCGCAATAATCCCAACTTCCGTAATTCTTCACTGGTACAGAATGCACTGACCAGCTATGGCCTATTGCCGGTGCAGGATTTTGAAAAAACATTTGCCCGTAAACTCCAGCCAACGGATTATTATTTCAACCCGCAGATCGGGTTTTTATCGTTGAATCAACCCCTGCAGCCGGATGAGGTATTGGGGGTGGCCTTCCAGTATACCTATAATGGCCGTGTATTTCAGGTAGGTGAGTTTTCGCAGGATGTGCCTCCGGATACCACGGGAAATACCCAGCGGATCCTTTTTCTGAAATTATTAAAAGCCACTTCACAGCGGACCAATCTGCCGATCTGGGACCTGATGATGAAGAACGTATACTCCGTTGGTTTTGGTCAGCTTGAACGCCAGGACTTCACCCTCGATATCATGTATGAAGAGCCGAGCCTGGGTGTTAAGAATTACCTGCCTCCGACATCCGTGGTGGACCCTTATAAAGGGCAACCGATCATTTCACTGGTCAATCTCGACCGGTTGAATAATCAGAATGACCCCCAACGCGATGGTAAATTCGACTTTATTGAAGGGTATACGGTGATCTCGTCCCAGAGCCGTATCATTTTTCCGGTACTGGACCCCTTTGGTCATGACCTGGATTATCTATATGCCAATCAGGCGGACCGGGATAAATATCTCTATTATCAACTCTACGATACCATTAAGGCCATTGCTCAAACCTATGCCAACCTGAACCGTTTCAAGATCTCCGGAAAATCAAAGACTTCCGGGTATGGTGGCGCCACGGGCGGCGGCAGTGAGTATCAGCTGGGCTATAATATTCCTCGGGGGTCGGTTACCGTTAGTGCCGGCGGACAGGTGCTGACCGAGAATGTGGATTATGAGATCAACTACGATCTCGGTACCTTACGCGTGGTGAACCAGGCCATCGTGAATGCAGGGATCCCGGTGAATATTAATTACGAGAACAACCAGGCTTT
>CALRQQ020000060.1:0-11654 GCA_943370345.1 Chitinophaga pinensis | reverse complement strand
GCAGGGTACAAATTATCAGTTATATAAAAAATTCGGGTCTCATTCCATCGAAGTGAATAATACCTGGGGGATGTATTTCTGTGTTTGGGCACCCAATGCTACTGCCGTATCGGTAAAAGGCAACTTCAACGACTGGAAGGATCATGAATATGCACTTTATCCGCGGTGGGATAAAAGCGGGATCTGGGAAGGGTTTATTCCGGGATTCAAACTGGGAGAAGCCTACAAATACCATATCACCGGTTTCGGGAAAAAAGAGATCGACAAAGGCGATCCCTTTGCGAACTTCTGGGAGAAACGGCCGCAAACCGCCAGCATTACATGGGATATGTTTTATGAATGGGAAGACCAGTCCTGGATGAAAAAGCGAAAGAAGAACAATTCCCTTGATGCGCCCTGGAGTGTATATGAATTACACCTGGCCAGCTGGATGCGTCCCGATAAAAATGATGAGGAACGATACAACAGCTATGATGATATCCGTGACCGGCTGGTGCCCTACCTGAAAGAAACCGGTTTTACCCATGTAGAGTTCATGCCATTGATGGAACATCCCTTTGATGGCAGCTGGGGTTATCAATGTACCGGCTTTTTTGCCGCCACTTCCCGTTTCGGGGATCCGCAGGGACTCATGCGGCTGATCGATGCGTTGCACCAGGCGGAGATCGGGGTATTGCTGGATTGGGTGCCTTCACATTTTCCGTACGACGCCCATGGATTATTCATGTTTGACGGTACTCACACCTATGAGTATGCTGATATGCGCAAGGGGTTTCATCCTGACTGGAACAGTTATATTTTCAATTATAAAAGAGGGGAGGTAAAGTCTTTCCTGATCAGCAGTGCCCGTTTCTGGTTTGATCTTTTTCATATCGACGGTATCCGGGTAGACGCGGTATCCTCCATGCTGAAATTGAATTATTCCAGGAAGCATGGACAGTGGGAACCCAATGAATTTGGTGGTGACGGTAACCTGGAAGCCATTGCGTTTATCAAGGACCTCAATGAAACCATCTTCCGCGATTTTCCGGATGTACAGACCATTGCGGAAGAAGCCACTGACTGGCCGGGGGTAAGCAAACCCACATTTGAAGGAGGCCTGGGCTTCGGCATGAAATGGATGATGGGCTGGATGCACGATACGCTGGACTATTTCAAATTCGATCCCGTTTTCCGGCAGCACCATCAGAATAAGTTTTCGTTCAGCATGATGTATTATTATGACGAGAACTTCATGCTGCCCCTGAGTCATGATGAAGTAGTGCATGGAAAAAGCCCCATGCTGTATAAGATGCCAGGAGATGAATGGCAGAAATTTGCCAACCTGCGGCTCTTATATACCTATATGTGGACACATCCCGGGGCCAAACTGCTCTTTATGGGCAGTGAGTTTGGCCAGACCAGTGAATGGAATTATAAATCCGAATTGCAGTGGGAATTATTACAATTCGATTGTCACCGGTTACTGAAAGATTGTGTGAGTGATCTGAACAAGCTCCTGCGTCAGGAAACCGCCCTTCATTATAACCAGTTTAAGATGGATGGATTTGAATGGGTGGACCTGAATCACCGGGCCGAATCGGTGATCGTATTCAAACGGAAAGGGAAGAAAAAAGCGGATGATCTGCTGGTGATCCTGAACATGACCCCGGTTGTAAGACAGGATTGGAGTATTGAGGTAATAGGAAAGCCTTATTCTGCAGAAATATTTAACAGTGACCGTGCAATTTACTGGGGGGCTGGTGTCGTTTTTAACCCGGAAATAAGATGTGAACTGATCGATAAAACAGAGAAAAAATACCGGGTGACCGTAAATTTACCGGCTTTATCGGGTTTAATACTGAAGTAATTACGAGAAGTTCATGAAAATGGTTGATAAAGAAGCGGTTAAGCTTTGATTTATCAAAACCGGATATTATCTTAGTTCCCCGGCTTTCACTTATGGAAGGCCAAAATTCATCCTATGTTAAAAATAGTCCTCTCTGCGTGTATGCTCCTGTCCGGCAATCTGGCTTTTAGTCAGACAGCCGTGAATACGATCATTGTGCCTGTAGACAGTGCAGATTTCTTTTTACAAAAAGGATTGACGGAAAAACAAAATGGCCGCCGTCTTGAGTCACTCAAAAATTTTGAGAAAGCCGTCCGCTACGATTCCAGCAGCAAATCCATCATTACCGAACTGGCTTCTGCTTATCACGACCTGCGCAAATACAACAATGCACTGGTGATGTACAAACGCCTCGTGAGTATGGGTGAAGAAACGCCGGCATTATACAAACAGATCCTTCAGCTTTGTTTCCAGATGAAGCAGAATGAAGAAGTAGTGAAATATGCCAAAAGGCTTAAAGAACTGGATCCTGCAGAAAATATCAGCTTCTACATCGGGAAGGCCAATTACGAAATGGAGAACTATGGCGAAGCGATCAAGACCCTGAACGATGCCGCCAAAGAAGATCCGTCCAATGCCGAAGTCCCTTATATGATCGCCCGCAGTTATGCGGATATGATGAATTATAAACTGGCTGTTCCTTTCTTTAAAAAAGCGATCGAGCTGGATCCCAAACAGAATTACTGGATCTATGAACTCGGTCTGATCTGTTATGCTATGCATGACGATAAAAATGCACTGAAGTATATCCTCGAAGCCGCCGACAAGGGGCTCAAGCGTGACAACGATTATCTCGAGAATCTGGCGATTGCTTATCTGAATGTCGGTCAGCTGGATTCAGGGGTGGCCATGCTCAATGAGATACTAATAAAACGGCCGAGCGATCTGAATATCCTGAACATGGTGGCGGAAGCCTTTTACTACAAAGCCAAATACGATAAAGCCATGGAGTATTGGGACCGTGTACTGGAGTACGACAAGGAAAATGCCACCGCCCTCTATATGATCGGTATGTGTTATCAGAAGAAAGGCGGTAAAGAAAATACAGAAAAAGGCATCACTCTCTGCGACAAAGCGATCGAGCTTGACCCGAGTCTGGCTAATCTGAAACAGAAGAAGATGATGGCGGGACTGTAGGAATGTCGGGAGTCAGGAGTCGGTAGTCGGGAGTCGCAACTTCAAAAAGAGACCTGGCTTTTGCAATTCTAATAAAAATATTGAACAATCATAAAAAAAGCCACCAGTCATTTGGTGGCTTTTTATTTATAGATAATGCTCATATTTTTTGATTGAATCATTCAGGAGGGGCTGTTGTCTCCCGACTCCCGACTCCCGACTCCCGACTACATCCTCTCCGGTACCCTGATCCCCAGCAATCCCATCGCTGAGGCGATCACATGGGCGGTCATTTCCGAGAGTTGCAGGCGCAGTTGTTTTTTAGAAGGCGTTTCAGCATTCATCACAGAATGTTCGGTATAGAAGGTGTTGAATGATTTGGCCAGGTTAAAGGCATAGATCGCCAGCAGCGAAGGGTTGTGTTCGTTCACGGCCTGTTCGATGATGACAGGGTATTGCTCCAGAGAAACCAGCAAGGCTTTTTCGAGTTTCAATAAACTGTCAGCAGGCGCTGCTGTGACCGTATCGTTTTCACCGGCCGCACCTTTCCGCAGGATGGATTTGATTCGGGCATGGGTATACTGGACAAAAGGACCTGTAAATCCATGAAAATCGATGGATTCCTCGGGGTTGAAGATCATCCGCTTTTTGGGATCTACGCGAAGCAGGAAGAATTTCAGGGCACCCAGGGCAATCGTATCATACAGTTCGGTCAGTTCCGTTTCGGTAAAGTCTTTCACTTTACCCAACTCTTCGGTTTTCTGACGGGCTACATTCACCATTTCAGCGATCAGGTCATCTGCATCCACAACAGTACCTTCCCGGGTTTTCATCCGGCCGGAGGGCAGTTCCACCATGCCATAGCTCAGGTGATAAATTCCATCGGCTCCGGGTATACCCAGTTTTTCACAGATCAGCTTGAGCACTTTGAAATGATAGTTCTGTTCGTCGGCCACCACATAGATGCTTTGCTGACAGCCAAATTCTTCCTGTTTCTGGGCTGCGAGTCCGATATCCTGGGTGATGTATACGGCCGTTCCGTCTTTCCGTTGCACTACTTTTTCATCCAGTCCGTCCGCCGTAAGATCGATCCATACGCTGCCATCTTCCTTCTGAAAGAAAACGTTTTTTGCCAGTCCGGTTTCGACGGCTTTCTTACCCAGCAGGTAGGTTTCACTTTCGTAATAGGTTTTATCAAAATCACTGCCGATTCGCTTATAGGTTATGTCAAATCCCGCATACACCCAGCTGTTCATTTTCTTCCAGAGATCGATCACTTCGGGTTTGCCGGCTTCCCAGTCCACCAGCATCTGCTGGGCTGCTTTCATGATCGGCGCTTCTTTTTCTGCTTCCTCCTTGCTCATTCCTTTTTCGATCAGTCCGGCCATTTGCTTCTTGTGTTCATTGCCAAACTGCACATAGTAATCCCCTACAAAATGATCGCCCTTGATGCCTGTACTTTCAGGAGTGGCCCCATTGGCAAATAATTGCCAGGTCACCATACTCTTGCAAATATGAATGCCCCGGTCGTTGGAAATACAGGTCTTGTGGATCTCGTACCCATCGTATTTCAGGATCTCCGCCACACTCCAGCCCAGGAAATTATTACGGAGATGTCCCAGGTGCAGCGGCTTGTTGGTATTTGGGGAAGAGTACTCCACCATGACCTTGCGGTGGTTAGGCCCTTTTTTCCCAAAGACGGGATTATTATGCTCCTGTTGAAGTACTTCGAGCCAATAGATGTCGGGGATCGTCAGATTCAGGAATCCCTTGATAACATTATGGGCGCTGAACAGGGACGGGTGACGCTGAACCAGCGCTTCACCGATTTCCTGTCCAAGTTCCTCTGGTGATTTTTTTAGTTGCTTGACAAAGGAAAAAAGGACCAGTGTATAATCCCCCTCAAATTCAGGTTTGGTAGTATTTATGGTCAGCGACGCTTCATCAAAAGCCTGCCCGTATAAGTCATTAAGCGTACTAACGATCAGTGGTTTTATCTTACTTACGATACTCATTTTCGTGCTTTGAAAGGACAAATTTACGGAGTTTGCAGTGGAGTTGGCGGGTTGATAAGTTGATAACCTGATAAGGAGGGTTGTTGCCTCGTTAACTTGTCAACCCCTTAACTTGCCTACCTTGATCATTCGTCTTACATTTGCCGGCACATGCGGAAGCACTTATTAAATGCCAGGGATTTCATTCTTCCCATCATTGATTTTTTTTATCCACCATTCCGGCGGGTGATGAACCTGCAAACATTCCGTTATGCGGCATCCGGAGGCGGGAATGTATTGCTGGGTTTTCTGATCTATACCCTTAGTTATAAGCTCATTTTCCTGGAGAAGGAATTTCATTTTGGTTTCTATGCCTTCAAAGGACACGTTGCAGCCCTGTTCATTTCATTTTGCATCACGTTCCCTATCGGCTTTTTCATGTCAAAATATGTGGTCTTTAATGACTCTGCAATGAAGGGACGGATCCAGTTGTTCCGTTATTTTATGGTCTGTATGTTCAACCTGGCGCTGAACTATCTGTTGCTCAAGATCTTTGTGGAAAGAATGCAGCTGGATGCGATCATCTCCCAGGTCATGACGATTGTGATCGTTGTGGTATTCAGTTATCTCGCCCAACGGAATTTTTCCTTTAGAGCTACTGCCTCCACAGAAGAAGAATAATAATATTTACCGCTTACTATAAGCTGAGTTTACCTGCATCCACTTTTACCTGCAGGTTTCCTTCACAATTGCTACGGATCACCAGGTGCTCCTGAAGAGGGTAGATGCGGATCAGCCGGATATCGCTGATCTGACCGTTGCTGCTGATCCCGGGCCGCCACTCCTGATTGAGTTGAGTGTTGATCGTGACTTTAGCCGTATCGATATAACCACCCAGTTCAAACCGGGCGAATTTGCCGATTTCTTTGGTGATCTTCTTATCAAACAACCAGCCTGCCGAACCTAGCAGGAAATTTTTGGTCTTGATATCGAAATCCATATTGATCACTTCGATTAACCGCTTTTCCGCATCATACCAGGGTTGCCCGGTGAGGTAGATCACTCCATTATTGCTGCCGGAAAAATGCAGCCGGATGATCATTTTATCATAGCCGCCCCCATAGATCTTACAACTGTCAATGATGAACTGTTTTTTTACAAAGGCTTTCTTGAAATCAAAACTCTTGCCTGCCACCTGCTGGTTCATGATCTGACTGAGGGAGTCATAATTCAGCATGGCATCCAGGAAAATATTGAAACCGGGCCGGGAGACAGATTGGCTGATATGCGGCACAGGGGAGGGACTGTCCACCGGTTTTTCAAAACTTATCACCGGTTTGGCCGATAAGCCCAGTGAAATATACAGCGAATCGTTTTTTGCTTCCAGTTGGTTCAGGTGAACCGCCCGGGGATTGATCTTCAGCCAACCCAATCCATACAGGCTGTAAGAAGCAGTTAACTGATTCCATACACGCTGCATCTGGGGTTTCAGATCGGTACTGGCATAGTTTTTATCCAGGTCCTTTTTCGCGGCATCCAGTTCGGCCACCAGTCCTTTCATGACTTCATTCGTGATGTTCTGACCCCAGAAGCAGACCTCACATTTATCCAGCGGCTGTGGTTCATTCCGTTTGATGTCCAGCTTTACTTTATAGTTGGTCATCAGGGCAAGACTGTTACTGAAAGATACATTTACCTTTCGTTCCGGTTCATCAAAGCCGCAGCGGCAGGGCGGCGTCCATGGGGTCAGGGCAATGCCATTGGTACAGGCCCGGGTAGACCCCACGATCTTATAATAGCCGGTAAAGCCAAGCTGGAGGGAGAGGCCGCTGACTTTCATCTGCAGCTTGCTCCTTCGGAACGAATATTTATACCGGGTATCACAGGCTTCCTGCACCCATCCATTGGGATAACCCGGTGATGTAAAAAGGGTGTCCACCGACCTTTCCGCCATTGTATAGATCGGTTTCAGATCGATCTGTACAGGTATATTCAGTTCTGAATCCGGCAGGGAATCCATCCGGAAATTCCCCGGTGAAAGATCGGGATTGGCCGGATCGATCCGTTGTGCATTAATTTGTGTGAAACTGCAGAGGAAAATAAATAGGATGATCCGTTTTTTGTTCATAGCTGTTACTGGGACAAAAGTATATAAAGAAAGGATAAGGAATTGTGAATAAATGTGTAAGAGGCGAGGGCATGAAACGAGTAGCGAACAGTTCCTTCTCAGGAGGTTGAATCTGATAAACGAGGTTACTCGTTTCAGGGTATGTCATTCGTACTTCTAACCCCGTACTTTCTCTCTGAGTTTTTCTATCATTCCCTCTACCCGTTTCATTCTTGTCTCTGCTTTCTTTGCCGTAACGATCCACTCGATATATTCTTTTTTGTGCGAGAAGGCGAGCTTGTCAAAATAGGTGCTAATGGCTTTATACTTTTTCAGTGCGGCGGCCATGTCTTTCGGTAATTTCACTTCTTTGGTGGCTGGATTCACCCAGTTAAAGATCTCCCGGACTTCTGTTGGTTTTGTGTCTTTTTTCTTATCTGCTTCGGTCTTACCTCGGAAGCCAAAAACCGACCAGGTGTCGTCAAACGAAATGAGGTTGATCCAGGTCAGTTTGTTGCCCTCTTTCAGCAGGCAATCCCAGCCCTTGTCCCGGGTAAGGTCGGTCTGTATACCGGAACTGCCCTTGGGATAGTAGGTCCATACGGTAACACCCGGCTTTACCAGTTTCAGCACCTTTCCAAGTTCTTTCTCTAATTGAGTTTTGTTGGTCACAAACCAATGCACCTGATCGGCCACGGCCCCTTTATCCAGCAGGGTAACCCCCTCAGGTAATTTGCCCAAGGTCTTTTTGAAACTGGTCGGGGCATTCAGGGTCAACAGCCGGAAACCGGCTTTGATGCGGAGTTTATCGGGGAGTGAAGTTGGCATGGGAGGGAAGGTTGACTGGTTAATAGGTTGACAGGCATGCCTGCCGGCAAAGGCAGGTTGATGAGTAAAAGTAAAAAGGAAAATGTAAAATGTCATAGCCATGTCCTTTCTGGCTCTATCCAGGATCTCCTGACTTTTATTCACTTCTACAAACTCTGTTTCAAGGTCTTCTGACAAAATTGACTACCGACTACCGACTCCAGACGACCAACTAGGAGAACCTGCCATTTTTTCACCCCAACCCCTCCCGGCACAATGATTGACAATAGATAGCGAACTCAAAAATTAGAATCATGGGAAAGATCATAGGAATCGACTTAGGAACTACTAACAGCTGCGTTTCCGTTATGGAAGGGAACGAGCCAGTGGTTATTGCCAATGACGAAGGACGCCGTACAACCCCGTCTGTCGTGGCTTTTCTTAAAAATGGCGAGCGTAAAGTAGGGGATCCTGCCAAACGTCAGGCCATTACCAACCCTCATAACACCATCGCTTCCGTAAAGCGGTTTATGGGCCGCCAGTTTGACGAAGTGACCGAAGAAATCAGTCATTGGAGCTACAAAGTGGCAAAAGGTGACAATAATACCGTTCGGATTGACATAGATGGCAGACTGTACACTCCCCAGGAGATCAGTGCCATGGTGCTGCAGAAAATGAAGAAAACGGCCGAAGATTATCTGGGTCATGAAGTGACCGAAGCGGTGATTACCGTTCCGGCCTATTTCAACGACGCCCAGCGCCAGGCGACCAAGGAAGCCGGGGAAATTGCCGGTCTGACCGTCCGCCGGATCGTGAACGAACCGACCGCTGCCGCCCTGGCATACGGTCTGGATAAAGCAAAACACGATCAGAAGATCGCCGTTTTTGACCTCGGTGGTGGTACATTCGACATTTCCGTACTCGAACTGGGTGATGGGGTATTTGAAGTAAAATCCACCAACGGGGATACTCACCTGGGTGGTGATGACTTCGATAAAGTGGTCATGGACTGGTTGGCCGATGAATTCAAGAATGATGAAGCCATCGACCTCCGTAAGGATCCCATGGCCCTCCAGCGTCTGAAAGAAGCCGCTGAAAAGGCCAAAGTGGAACTCTCTTCTTCTTCCGAAACAGAGATCAACCTGCCTTATATCACCGCGGTGGATGGCGTGCCCAAACACCTGGTGAAAAAGCTGACCCGGGCCAAATTTGAAGCCCTGGCCGATAATCTATTCGCCCGCTGTCTGAAGCCTTGTGAAGCCGCATTGAAAGATGCCGGTCTGAAAACTTCAGAGATTGACGAAGTGATCCTGGTGGGTGGTTCCACCCGTATCCCCAAAGTGCAGGAAATAGTAGAGAAATTCTTTGGTAAAAAACCAAACCGCGGGGTGAACCCGGATGAAGTGGTGGCCGTAGGTGCCGCTATCCAGGGGGCCGTATTAACCGGTGAGGTTAAGGATGTATTGCTGCTCGACGTGACTCCGCTTTCCCTCGGTATCGAAACCATGGGTGGTGTGATGACCCCGCTGATCCCCAGCAATACCACCATCCCGACCAAGAAATCAGAAGTATTCTCTACGGCCAGCGATAACCAGCCCGGTGTACAGATCCATGTACTGCAGGGAGAACGCAGCATGTCAAAGGACAATAAGAGTCTTGGTATATTCAACCTCGATGGTATTCCCCCGGCTCCCCGTGGTGTACCACAGATCGAAGTGATCTTTGATATCGATGCCAATGGTATCCTCCATGTAACCGCAAAAGATAAAGGCACCGGTAAGGAACAAAAGATCCATATTGAAGCCGGTTCTGGTCTGAGCAAGGAGGAAGTGGAAAAAATGAAAGCAGAAGCCAAGGCCAATGAAGCCACGGATAAAGCCGAGAAGGAGAAAGTGGAGAAAATGAATCAGGCCGACAGTCTGGTATTCCAGACCGAAAAACAATTGAAAGAATACGGCGACAAGATCCCGGCTGATAAAAAAGGTGCGATCGAGCAGGCTGCTGAGAAACTGAAAGAAGCCCATAAGGCTCAGGATCTCGCGGGCATCGATACAGCCATGGCTGCCCTAAATGCTGCCTGGACCGCCGCCAGTGAAGACATGTACAAATCCACCCAGGAAGGTGGCGCTCAACCCGGTCCTGATGGTGCAGCACATGCACATACTGCCGATGCCAACGCCAGTGCCGATAATGTAACGGATGTACCGTATGAGGAAGTGAAGTAAGACCTGTGTTTTAAGAAGTAAGTTATAAGGAAGAGCCCTGGCAGATAGCCGGGGCTTTTTATGTGTATTGTATCATTGTGTTGTCAAAACCAACGCGGTAATGATCAGACTCTCTTCAGCCACCCCGTGACACTCAGCCGTTGCCGGTGGGTGACTGTCACTTCATGTTCCAGTTCATCGCTTTTAAAGAAGACAGCTGTACGTGACCGGGGGAGTATTTTTTCCGTGTGATCGTCCTGGTAGATATGTAACTGCCCGCCGTCTGCATCGGACCAGCCGGGATTTAAATACGTGATGAGGGAAAATTTGCGGGTGCCATTGGTCCGGAACTGGTCCAGGTGACGTTTGTAAAAACTATTGGTATCGTAAACGGCAAAATGAAATTCACAGGCATTGATACCAGTAAAACAGGTCTGGTTCAGGTGAGCGATGAACGCATCGGCCTGTTGCAGGAATTCCAGTTCAAAAGAGTTGTGATTACTGGCGTCGAGCCAGTAAATTTTATCCCGACGGATGGCTTCCTGAATGCGTTTGTTTTCTCCGTTGCCGGTACCTGCTGCCGAAAGTAAACCTGCCTCCTGCAGCTGTAGTGTATGTTGCCTCAATCCTTCGGCCAGTGATTCTGTAATGAAAAAGGGATCGATCCCGGTGCGGTGATCGATATAGCTGTTGATCAGCGTATCAAAGGGATTGTGCATGTCAGATATGCGCAGCCAGGCAATCCTTGTATAAGATACGTTCGGTGCCTGCGCGTTGTTTCAATGCATTCATGATCTCTTCCATTTCATTTTCTGCAGCAAAGTACTCAAAGATGTATCCATAGGTACAGCTTTCGTAATAGGCCTGGTAACTGTTGAGACGGAAAGAATAAGGTAAAGATTTATAGAACTCAGGCTCATTTTCATTATGGCCGGCCATTACGAGTAAGCGGCAGTCCTGGTCTTTGTGCAGATGGCTATTGATTTGCTCATATGGCATATATCCGCCGATATGTACGACCTGTACGGGCATTTCATGGAAATAACCGGCTTTATCCGATTTTGTAAAACTGAAATGAGTTTCCGTTTCGGGCCAGGTGTGGAGGGAGACAAAATTGAATTTATTCCGGCTCCCGTTTTCCTGTTGAAGCAGGAGCGGTGCTTTTTTCCGGAACATTTCCTTCTTCGCATACTGTTCCCAGGCAGGAACGAATTTATCTGATTCAAGCCGGGTTACAAAACCTATAAAATGAATGATACTATTAGGTGTCATACGTTAATTGCGTTTATTAAGCGGGTTTCAGTTCAGGGGGCAGGTTGATACAATCAATGCAATGCACCACTCCGTTGGAT
Source organism: Chitinophaga pinensis (assembly GCA_943370345.1). Classification (GTDB taxonomy): domain Bacteria; phylum Bacteroidota; class Bacteroidia; order Chitinophagales; family Chitinophagaceae; genus JJ008. The sequence continues at coordinate 186 of CALRQQ020000060.1, read as the reverse complement.
CCTTGCCGGTCTTTGGCCAGTATCCGCGCGTTGTTAATATAGATATCGCCATCCCGGGTGGTAACCAGCAACTCCTGTCCGCCCAGGGTCTGTACTTTCTGTCCGGTCCGGAAATCGCGTTGCATTTTCTTTCCCTTAATGATATGATAAGAGAGGATATCCCGCAGCCGGCTGCCATCCTGTTTT
>CALRQQ020000059.1:0-11690 GCA_943370345.1 Chitinophaga pinensis | reverse complement strand
GATAAGTGCCTGATCTGCCTCTGAAATTCAAGCAGGTAAATCAGGAGTTGCCTGTTCCGGGTTAGATCGCTGCAGTGACAGATAAGAAATAAAAAAGTCAGATCCGTTCAGGGTCTGACTTTTTTTATACTTAGTGCTGCTATTCTGATCACAGCAGCATGGTGATCGGATTCTCCAGGTATTTTTTGAAAGTCTGCAGGAAGGCCGCACCGGATGCACCATCCACACTACGATGGTCGCAGCTAAGCGTTACTTTCATGAAGTTGCTTACACCGAATCCTTCGCCTTTACGCACCACGGTTTCCTTGATCCGGCCAACAGCCATGATCGCACTGTCGGGCGGATTGATGATGGCTGTAAATTCATCAATATCCATCATACCCAGATTAGAGATAGTAAAGGTATTACCGGTGAATTCGTTGGGTTGTAATTTCTTATTCTTGGCTTTGCCGGCAAGTTCCTTGCTTTCTGCAGCGATCTGCGGCAAAGTTTTCTGATCGGCAAAACGAACCACAGGTACGATGAGTCCATCTTCGATCGCAACGGCGATACCTATATGGATATGCTTGTACCGGCGGATCTTATCGCCCATCCAGGAGGCATTGATGGCAGGATGCTGGCGTAATGCCAGTCCGGTGGCTTTCACCACCATATCATTGAAGCTGATCTTGACCGGGCTGATCTCATTCAGTTGAGTGCGGGCTGCCATGGCATTGTCCATGTTGACCTCCATCGTGAGGTAGAAGTGCGGGGCACTGAACTTGCTTTCTCCCAATCTGCGGGCGATCACATTACGCATCTGAGAATTGGGCAGGTCAGTATAACCTTCCTCTGTACTGCCGGCAAAGGCGGTCACGGTTGCAGCCGCAGCGGGTGCAACGCTCGTTGCAGCAGGTGCAGATCCGGGTTTATAATTATCGATATCCGCTTTAATGATCCGTCCGCCATCTCCCGAACCCTGAAGTAAACGAAGGTCTACGCCTTTTTCCTGGGCAATTTTTTTGGCCAGCGGAGAGGCTTTGATCCGCCCGTTTTCTGTAACAGCCGGAGTTGCAGCAACTGTAGCCGTTGCTACCGGAGCTGTTGCAGGAGCAGCAGCAGGAGCTGAAGCAGCAGCAGGGGCAGCCACAACGCCACCTTTACTGGCAGCTATGATGGCATCCACATCCACTTTCCCTTTCTCGCCGATCACACAGAGCAGTCCGTTCACCAGTATCTTTTCGCCTTTCTCGGCACCGACATATAATAAAGTACCGTTTTTATAACTCTCCAGTTCCATGGTGGCCTTATCGGTTTCGATCTCGGCCAGCACTTCTCCTTTCTTTACCGTGTCACCCACTTTTTTATGCCAGGAAGCTATCACACCGGCTTCCATTGTATCACTCAGACGGGGCATCAGTACCACTTCGTCCATTTTGGAAAGATCAAGGGAAGAGCCGGCATTCGCCACAGGAGCTGCCTGCGGGGCAGGGGTGGGTGCAGCGGCAGCAGGGGCTGCAGACCCGGCATTCATCAGCCCGGAAATATCTTCCCCGGCATTGCCAATAATGGCCAGCAGATCATTTACCTGGAGTTTACCTCCTTTATCCGTGCCGATATGCAGGAGCACACCATCTTTATAGCTCTCGAGTTCCATGGTGGCCTTATCAGTTTCCACTTCGGCCAGCAGGTCTCCTTTCTTTACGGGATCGCCCACTTTTTTATGCCAGGCGGCAATCACACCTTCTGTCATAGTATCGCTCAGTCGGGGCATTAATATCACTTCAGCCATGTACCGTTAAATTTTGGCCGAAATTAAGGTAAAATAGTGAATGTGGCATCCCGTCCGGAGGTTTCACTCAATAGTCAAGTTCCAGCCTTAATCTTTCCTTCAGATCCCGGATAACAGGATATTGTTCTGCCATTTTCTGGAACTGTTCCTTGGAGGTCAGGCTGATTTCCACCGGCGCCCGGTCATCATTCTTTTCCTCCACCGTTACCGTGAACTGAAGCAGTTTATTCTGCAGTCGTTGCTGGAGAAAATGGAACAGGGCGTTCCGTTCCGCTTCAATGAATTTCTGTTCAATATTATTGGCCGTCACTGCTTCAAAGGAATTGGCATCCTTTATCCGTAAAAGGGCCAGGGAAAAGGGTTGGGCTGCCGGATTCCGGTCGGCCTTGAGCTGAATGATATACTCCTCCCAGGCTTTCTGAAGCGTTTCCATCTCCAGGGCGAAATTGACCTTTTCCTGGGCATTGTTGCCGTTGCCGGTATATTGCTGACGGATCTTATCGAGTGCCGACAGACGATTGCCGGTCTTAGCTTCTGCCGGTTTCTTTTCCGCCACATAAGCGGTTACCGCTGGTTCAGCGGGCCGGGCAACGGGCGTTTCGATGATCAGTTTTGCCCCACCCGACGGAGTGGCCGGTACTGTTGGGCGGACGGCTTCCGTCGCTGTTTGTATTGTGGTCAGTTGGCGGATAGGCCTTGTACGGAAGGCCAGTGCATTATCCGTTATTTTTTTTTTGCCGGTGCTTCCTGCATCGGTGGTAAGATCAAGTGCCTGCTGCAGGTAACAGAGTTTTATAAGTGTGAGCTCCACATGCAGCCGTTTATTCCGTGCCGACTTATAATTGATCTCCGCTTCATTCAGGATATTCAGGGCGCTGACCAGCAATCCGGCAGGTACTTTTTTGGCTGTTTCCAGATAACGGCTTTTAAAACTCTCCACGGCCTCGAGCAGCATGGCCGCTTTTTCATCTTTACACACCAGGAGATTGCGCATGAATTCTGCCAGTCCATTCAATACCAGGTCGCCTTCAAATCCTTTGCGGTTGATATCATCATAGATCAGCATGGCAGCTGCAAGGTCCTGCCCCTGCATGTACTCCAGGATCCGGAAATAATAATCCGCATCCAGGATATTCAGGTGTTCCAGCGTATTGGCATAGTTGAGCTCCCCATTGGTAAAACTCACGATCTTATCCAGAATACTCAGGGCATCCCGCATACACCCTTCACTTTTCTGGGCAATGATCTGCAGGGCCGCTTTCTCAGCAGTGATCGCTTCTTTCACACAGATCTCTTCCAGGTGCTGAACGGTATCGTTGGTGGTGATCCGTTTGAAATCGAAGATCTGGCAACGGCTCAGGATCGTGGGAAGGATCTTATGTTTTTCCGTGGTGGCCAGGATAAAGATCGCGTAGGGAGGTGGCTCTTCCAGTGTTTTCAGAAAGGCATTGAAGGCCGAGGAACTAAGCATGTGTACCTCGTCGATCACATACACTTTATATTTACCGGTCTGTGGTACAAAACGCACCTGGTCGACCAGATCGCGGATATTATCCACCGAGTTGTTGGACGCGGCATCGAGCTCAAAATAATTCATGGAAGCCCCGTCATTGAACGAGGTACAACTCTGGCATTTATCACAGGCTTCACCCTCCTTGGTCGGATGCTCACAGTTGATGGTCTTGGCCAGAATACGGGCGCAAGTGGTCTTGCCCACACCCCTGGGGCCGCAGAAAAGGAATGCATGTGCCAGCTGCTGATTCCTGATGGCATTTCGCAGGGTGGTGGTGATATGCGACTGTCCCACTACCGTGTCGAATGTCTGTGGCCTGTACTTTCTGGCCGATACAATGAATTTGTCCATACCGGCTGCAATTTAAGGAACAGGCCGCTTGCGGGCGAATATTACCGGATCCTTGTGAATAAGTTTAATTCAGGATCGGGTGCCGTTTGAATTCCCGGGTGCGGTCAAAAATATACCGGTAAGTGATCAGGTGCCTTGATTTATAGGTATCACCAAAGTTCTCCGCCACATTGATCATCTTGGGATTGAAATCTCCGATCCAGAGGAGTTCATATTCTTCATAGTCGGTCTGTGGTTGTACCACAAATTTCGCCTCATTGATCATAAATGCATCCACCCCGGTGCCCTGGAACTCGGGCACAATGCCAAAGGCCAGTCCGCTGAACCGGGTGTTCTTTTTTGTGAGCTTATACCAGAGGAATTTCAATTTGTGCCACCAGTCAAATTTCCCGTTCAGGTATTTGAACCATTGATTAAGGTCGGGTATATTCACAAAAAGGGCGATCGGTTGTTCATTATAATAAACAAACCAAACGATCTTTTCATCCATCACTGGTTTCATCTTTTTAAAGAGGGCCAGTACCTGTTCTTTTTTCAGTTCCTTCATGCCGCCATGTCCGGCCCAGGCTTTATTATAGATTGTGGCAAAATCACCGGCAAATTTCTCCAGCTGTTTTTTTTTGATATGCCGGGCTTTATAACCGGGATCCTTTGACAGTTGCGCATGCCGCTCAATGATCTTCTGACTCACTTCGCGGCGGGGATCCAGTCCGTAACAATACTGATTAAAAAAACACTGGAAGCCATAGTTTTCAAACAACGCCTGGTAATAAGGCTGGTTATAATTCATACCATAGGGGGTGGAATGAAATCCTTCCACGATCAGTCCCCACCAGCGGTCCCGTTCCCCGAAATTGATCGGACCATCCATGGCTTCCATCCCTTTTTGTATCAGCCAGTGTTTGGCCACATCAAAGAGCATATCAGCCGCTTCCTGGTTATCGATGCAATCAAAAAAACCAATCCCTCCCACCGGAAATTCATCTCCCTTGGTGCGGTATTTTTTATTGACATAGGCGGCGATCCGGCCGATCAGTTTACCATTATCATCCTTCAGGATCCAGCGGTTGGTTTCCCCGAACCGGTAGGCCTTGTTCTTTTTCGGGTCAAAAATATCATGGATATCCTTGTCCAGCGGACGGATATAGGCAGGCACAGCTTTGTTGATTTCCACATTGACCAGAATGAATTCATTGGCCAGCTTCTTCGAGTTAACTTCAATCAGTTGCATGCTGCAAATGTAGGAAAGAGAAAGACGGAAAGAAAGGCTCAGGCGATCTGTTGCATTTTGGTGAGTTTCCGGTAATTCCCTTCTGCGATCTCCACCAGCTCATTATGGTGACCCCGCTCGATGATCTCCCCTTCATGCAATACCAGTATTTCATCGGCTTCGCGGATCGTACTCAGCCGGTGGGCGATCACCAGGGTGGTACGCCCTTTCATAAGATTGCCCAACGCTTCCTGCACCAATTTTTCCGATTCGGTATCCAGTGCCGATGTGGCTTCATCGAGGATCAGGATGGCCGGGTTTTTAAATACAGCACGGGCGATGCAGATCCGCTGCCGTTGTCCACCCGACAATCGGATACCCCGGTCGCCGATCACGGTCTGGTAACCCTCTTCTGTCTGCAGGATGAATTCATGCGCGTTGGCAATTTTTGCGGCAGCGATGACCTCCTCCAGAGAGGCTTCCGGGTGTCCGATCGCGATATTGTTGAAAATCGTATCATTAAAAAGAAAGGTTTCCTGAGTCACAAAACTCATATGTGACCGGAGCGATTCCATCCGGTAATCCCGCAGATCCACCCCATCTACAAGAATGACCCCATCGGTCACTTCATAAAAACGGGGGATCAGGTCGGCAATCGTGGATTTTCCCACCCCCGACATACCTACCAGGGCCACCGTCTTGCCCTTTCCGATCGTAAAGCTGATATCTTTTAATACCGGTGCCTGGGTATAGGAAAATTGCACCTGCCTGAATTCAATAGAATGTCTGAAAACGGACAGTTCAATTGCATTTTCTTTATCCCGGATCTCTACTTCTTTATCGAGTAGTTCCAACATACGTTCACCGGCTGCCCGGCCACGATAGATATTGGCCCCGGCCACCACCATGGCCTTGGCCGGCCGTAATACCTGGGAGAAAATTGCAATGAAGGCTATAAATTCACTGGCACTGAGCCCGGCACCTGCCGGGCCTTTACCGAGGATCAGGCTACCTCCGTATAATAAGATACCGGCGACCACGATCACTCCGGCTGCTTCTGAAAAAGCCGGGGCCATTTCACGTCTTTTGAATCCCTGCAGACTGGCTTCCCGGTACCGGTCATTCTCCTCACTGAATTTTTTTACAATAAATCCGGTGGCATTGAATGCCCGAATGATCCGCATACCTGTCAGGGTTTCATCCATTATGGTCAGCAATCGCCCAATGGAGGCCTGCGCATCCGTTGCATCCCGCTTTAGTCTTTTTTGTACAGTGGCAATTCCGAGTGCGGAAAGCGGAATAATGATCAGCGTAAATAAAGTAAGCGGGGTGGAGATTGAAAACAAGGCGGCAAAATAGCCAATGATCATGGCAGGCTCACGGATCAGTACTTCCAGTGAACCGGCGGCCACACTTTCAATCTCAAAAACATCACTGTTCATCCGGGAGATCAGATCGCCTTTATGTTCTTTGGTAAAAAAGCCGAGCTGCAATTGGTTCAGTTTTTCAAACAACGCTTCCCGGATCCTTTTTACCAGCAGGGTACGGGCCCGGATCAGCGTGCGCTGGGCCAGATAGCGGAAAAGATTGGCGAGTAATACAGCGCTAACAAGTACAGCGGTTATAAAGTACAGGGCGTATGCCGGGTGAATGGCCTTTAACCGGTAGACCTGGTAATAAAAAAAATCCCGGAAAAAATGTCCGGAAAAAGAAAATGCCGGAAGCGTAGTTGAAGAGGAAGGAGCATTGTCAAACAGAACATTCAGCAGGGGTATGATCAATGCATACTGGAAAACAGTAAAAAATACAGCAAGCAGGGTGAACACAAAAAAAGGCAGCAGAAACCAACGTAATGGACGTGCATAGATCAGAAGGCGCTTATAAACATGCATACCGGTTACTGTACTTTTTTTAATAAAGTGATCGATAGACGGAAAGATACTGTTTTGCCGACTGATGCCAGTTGAAATGCGTACCCCGTTCTATGATTTTATTACGCATGTTCTGCTCAGCATACCTGTCCATCCCGGCCTTAAATACTTCCTGCATATGGTCCGGATTGAAATCCCTGAAGTAGAAAGAGACGTCGCCGCCTATTTCTGGTAAGGCAGTGCGGTCAGACAGAAAAAGCGGCTTGCCACAACTCATCGCTTCCACCACCGGCAATCCAAATCCCTCTGAAATTGAAGGGAATGCGAAAGCCCGGCAGTTATTAAAATACCAGGATTTCTCCTGTTCCGTCACCCGGCCCAACAGGTGCAGATTATTTTCCACACCCAGTTTACGGGATTCTTCTTTTATAAATGAAATATAATGATCATCATCATGCTTACCCGCGATCAGTAACTCCATCGTATTTTGTTTCAGTAAAGGCAGCAAAACATGAAAATTCTTTTTCCGGTGTACCACACCAATGGAAAAAAGAAAGGGCTTGCGCGGACGGTATGACTGACTGTCAAGTGAGGGTGATTCGAGAAGGTTGCTTCCATTATGGATCACATATAACGGCTTATGACCTACATCACAATGTTCAGATACATCTTTCCGGCTGAATTCCGAGATACATACAAGGGCATCGGCCCTGTTGATCAGTTGCTGCAGATATTGAAGGTATTTCTGTTTTTTAGCGGCCGTTTTCTTTTCATCATACAGAAAATTAAGGTCGTGAATACTGAGTACCACTTTCACTTTTCGGTTACGAAACGGCATGTAATGCGTATTCTGGTACGTCGCATGCCAGATTGCCGCCGAACCCAGGTCTGGCAGGCGGAATTTATGCAAGGGATGCTGGGTGAAATGATTATGCGTTGTAAACGACCAGTCCTGCTCGCCAGGCGGCGTATAGAACAGTAACTGCTCTTCCCGGAGCCGTATATTCTTCTCCAGGTACCGGCCCAGATTCAAACAATAGTGGTAGAGGCCGGTATCCGGGTACTTCATCCGTTCACAGTCAAATATGATTTTTTGCATACACCCGTTTGGTTAAATTAAAGGGACAGTTGTTCCGGATAAGGTACAGGTTCATTTAACGGCTCAAATATAGTGCCCCATCCTTTAGCTTGGTAATCACGGGTTCTTTCATTGTAACGTGGAGTTCTGTTAAATATATGATTACAATCATTTGACCAGCGAACACTAATTTTATCTTTTCTGTCATGTCATTGAACAAAAGAAATATCATTCTGGATTGCGATCTGATGAAGTATCCACACTCAGGACTCTATCATTACTGCCTGAACCTGGGCAATGAGATGGGTGAACTACTGATGAATGATCCTGATCTTGGCATGTCATTTTATACGCCGCGATCCGCCGTAAATGATTTTAAGTTACCCGGATCCACGATCATGGAAAGGAAAGGGCTGTTCCGGCATTACATGCCATTTCTCCGGAATTGCAGAATCTGGCATGCTCCTTTTCAATCAGGCAGGATCGTGCCGGACAAACGCCGATATCCGGATATGCGGGTACTGCTTACGATTCATGACCTGAATCCGTTGCATGAAGGGAAATCCCCTGAAGAGCAGGATAAAAGCCTCGCTCATACTCAGTCACTGATCAATCAGGCCGATGCCCTGGTGTGTATCTCCGGTTTTACCCGATCGGATGTGCTGACCTATTGTGATGTAGGTCATAAGCCGCTATATGTCATCCATAACGGATCACACAAAGTGCATGCGCCAGCACTCAACGCGAATTCTTACCGGCCAACCCGTCCCTTCCTGTTTGGGATGGGATACGTTAACCGGAAGAAAAATTATCATGTATTACTTCCCCTGCTCGAAAACGAATCCATTGAAATAATCATTGCCGGCAGATTGGATGAAGTAGATTATGTTGCCGGTATCCTGAAAACAGCAGAAGCAATGGGCGTGGCTGACCGGTTGCACCTGACCGGTCCCGTTTCAGAGGAGGAAAAAGCATGGTATTATGCACATTGTATGGCATTTGTGCATCCTTCCCTGGCCGAAGGGTTTGGTGCTCCGGTGGTGGAAGTGATGCAGTTTGGAAAACCGCTGTTCCTTTCCGCGCTGACTTCTCTCCCGGAGATCGGCGGGGAGGTGGCTTTTTATTTTACCTCGTTTGAGAAGGAACATATGCACCATGTTTTTCGTACCGGCATGGAAAAATTCAACAGCAACGGAATGGCTGGTCATATCCGCCAGCGTTGGTCCGCTTTCGACTGGAAGCAGAAAGCAAAAGACTACCTTAGTGTGTACCGCTCCCTTGCGGAATAATGCAACATATGCCAACCCCCACCTGGAATAACCCTCTCAGTCAGGACGCCGGAAGGCGAAGGACAGAGTTATGTAAAGCCCAGGATTTTCATAAAGACTGGTACCATCGCTGGTGCGTGGAAATGAAGGAAACACCCCGGTTTCACCGTAAACAATGGGAGTATGTATTCAATATGCAGGCTTTATGGGAAAGGGATTGTATTCGCGACGGCAGCCGGGGGCTGGTCTTTGCTGCGGGTACAGAACCCGGTCCCTCACTATTTGCCAACTATGGCTGCCAGATCCTGGCAACCGATATCTACCCGGAAAAAGGACAGGAAAAGGGCTGGGATAACGGGCAGCTCTGTTTCGGACTGGATTCCCTGAATACCCGAAAACTTTGTAGTGACGTCTGTTTACAGGAGAAAGTGCATTACCGTCCGGTAGATATGAACCAGATCCCGGACGACCTAACAGGTTTTGATTTTAACTGGTCCAGTTGTTCATTTGAGCACCTTGGCAGCATAGACAAGGGGCTGACATTCCTGAAAAACCAGTTGAAGACCCTGAAGCCAGGTGGATGGGCCGTACATACTACGGAGTATAATATTTCAAGTAATGATGCCACCCAGGACTTCAATGACACCGTGATTTTCAGGCAGCGGGATATCGACCAGGTCGTCAGCGAACTGCGGGCCGAGGGTCATTTTGTGGAAGAAACCGATTTTTCGATGGGAGGAATGCCTGAGGATTTTCAGGTAGACCTGACCCCTCACCGGCAGGAAATCCATGTAAAACTGCAGGTAGGCCCCTTTGTGGTCACTTCTTTAGGGTTGATAATACGTAAAAAGCAATAAAAAAGACGCACGTGTCGGGTTGGACCTGTTTCCGCCCCGGTTTTCAACCCCTTTTCCACAGTTAAAAATCTTTGATTTACAAATTGGAGGATTAAGCCCGCCCCCTTACCTTTGCGGCCTGAAAATACCGGTAATCTCCGGACTCCTAATAAACACAAAATCATGGCAAACGTAGGTAAAGTAAAACAGGTCATCGGCGCGGTAATCGACGTGCAATTTGATGGCAAACTTCCCGAGATCTACAACTCACTGGAACTGAAAAAAGAAAATGGTGACACACTGGTACTTGAAGTACAGCAGCACCTGGGTGAGGATAGTGTACGGACCATCGCGATGGACGGTACAGAAGGTATCGTTCGCGGTACAGAAGTAGTGGACACCGGAATTGCGATTGCCATGCCCATTGGTGAAGGCATCAAAGGACGTCTGTTCAATGTTACCGGCGACCCGATCGACGGTTTACCCGCTGTAAGCAAAGCCGGCGGCCGCCCGATCCACAACCTGCCCCCCACATTCGAAAACCTGAGTACCGCTACCGAAGTACTGTTTACCGGTATCAAAGTAATCGACCTGATCGAACCCTATGCAAAGGGTGGTAAGATCGGTCTGTTCGGTGGTGCGGGTGTAGGTAAAACCGTGTTGATCCAGGAACTGATCAATAATATCGCGAAAGCTTACTCCGGTTTATCTGTATTTGCCGGTGTGGGTGAAAGAACCCGTGAAGGAAATGACCTGATGCGTGAAATGATCGAAGCCGGTATCATGAAATACGGCGACGCCTTCAAGCACAGCATGGAAGAAGGCGGATGGGATCTGAGCAAAGTGGATATGAAAGAACTGGCTGAATCCAAAGCTACTTTCGTATTCGGACAAATGAACGAACCCCCCGGAGCCCGTGCCCGTGTGGCCCTCTCTGGTCTGACCATCGCTGAATACTATCGTGACGGCGACGGACAAGGAAAAGGACGTGATATCCTCTTCTTCGTAGATAATATCTTCCGTTTTACCCAGGCCGGTTCTGAGGTATCAGCCCTGCTGGGTCGTATGCCTTCAGCGGTAGGTTACCAGCCTACACTGGCTACTGAAATGGGTATCATGCAGGAGCGTATCACGTCTACCAAGAACGGTTCAATCACCTCCGTACAGGCGGTATACGTACCGGCGGATGACCTGACTGACCCGGCGCCTGCGACCACGTTCGCCCACCTGGATGCCACTACCGTATTGTCCCGTAAGATCGCTGACTTAGGTATCTACCCGGCGGTGGATCCACTGGACTCCACGTCAAGGATCCTTTCCCCGCTGATCGTGGGTGATGCACACTACGATTGCGCCAACCGCGTGAAGTCCATGCTGCAGCGTTATAAAGAATTACAGGATATCATCGCCATCCTTGGTATGGATGAGCTGAGTGATGAAGATAAATTAGTGGTATTCCGCGCCCGTAAAGTACAACGTTTCCTTTCTCAGCCCTTCCACGTGGCGGAGGCCTTTACCGGTCTGAAAGGAGTACTCGTACCCATCGAAGAAACCATTCGTGGTTTCAATATGATCATGGACGGCGAAGTGGATGAGTATCCGGAAGCTGCGTTCAACCTGGTAGGTAGCATCGATGATGCGATCGAAAAAGGGAAGAAACTGATGAGCGCTGCCCAGGGCTAAACCAATCAGCCAATTGGCTAAACTGAAAAACGGAGTAAATGAACTTAGAAATATTAACACCGGAGAAAAAGCTGTTCAGTGGCGAAGTGTACGGGGTACAAATGCCCGG
>CALRQQ020000058.1:0-11725 GCA_943370345.1 Chitinophaga pinensis | reverse complement strand
ATTGTTTTCCATTGTATCATTTTCCCGCTGATGCTGAAACTGCATGGGAATATTTTACCCGAGAATGTTCCCGCCAATGAATTCCTGAACCTGGAAGGCGACAAGATGAGTACCAGCCGTAACTGGAAACTTGACATGCGGGATTATATCAATGATTTTGTGAAACAGGAAAACGGTGGTACACAATGTGTGGATATGCTGCGGTATTACCTCACCCAGATCGCCCCGGAGACGAAGGACAGTGAATTTATGTGGAAGGGATTCCAGGATGCGGTAAACAGTGAACTGGTTTCCATTTTCGGGAACTTTGTGAACCGGACCTGGGTGCTGATGCATAAACTCTGCGGAGGTAAGGTGCCAAGGCTGCATGAACAACTGCTGGATGACAATGACCGGGGACTAGCCGCCGATATTAAACAGGCCAAAGTAAAAATAGAAAGCCTGCTGGAAGAATATAAGTTCAGGGAAGCCCTGTTTGAACTGATCGACCTTTCCCGTAAAGGAAATCAGTATATGCAGAAGAAAGAACCCTGGATCGTGGCAAAAAAACTCGCTGAAAATCCGGAACTGCAAAAAAACATCGACAACTGCCTGCACCTGTGCCTGCAGCTGACTGCCAATCTCGCGATACTGGTCAATCCATTCCTCCCGAACACAGCAAATAAAATGCTGCATATGATGAAAGTCGTGGATAAAATGCTGGACTGGGAGAATGCCGGCAAAATGAATCTACTGAGTGTGGGGTATACATTGCGTGAGCCACAGCTCCTGTTCCGGAAAATTGAAGACACGGAAATCGCCACGCAGATTGAAAAACTTAAAAGCGGATTAAAAAAAATGGAAGAAGCACAACAACCGGCTGTACCGGAAGAAAAGAAAGAAAGCCCGGTAAAACCGGAGATCGTATTTGATGATTTTGCAAAGATCGATCTGCGGGTAGGCACTATTGTGACTGCTGAGAAAGTGGAAAAAGCCGATAAACTGCTGAAACTCTCCGTAGACCTTGGATCTGAAACACGCACCATTGTGAGTGGCATTGCCCTGCATTTTGCACCTGAAGATATAGTTGGCAAACAGGTGACCGTAGTAACCAATCTGGCTCCCCGGAAAATGAGAGGGATTGAAAGCAATGGGATGATCCTGATGGCCGAGGATAAGGCGGGTAAACTGCATTTTATCCAGCCCGGTCAGGCGATAGACCCGGGATCTGCGGTCAGTTAATTGTTAAAATACTGTAAGCCCCCGTAATAACGGGGGTTTTACTTTTCTGCGGCTGCGAAATGTGTAATTTTACAGCAACCGATCACGAGCATTAACCATGAGAAACAGCCGGAAGAAATTGCTGAGGATCAGCGGGATCATTTCCGGCTGTCTGTTGCTGTTATTATTCGCCTTTCACACCTGGATCAACTACAATGCACGGCATATCATTGAAGACCTGGTGGAATCCAGGTCCAATGGCCGGCTGAAAATGAAACTGGAAAAATTCCGGTTCAGCTGGTTCAGCCGTAAAGTAGAACTCACCAACGCTGTAATTTACACCGCTGATTCCGTTAATGCGGTCACTGCATACCGTTTCGAAGTACAACATATCAAGTTATCGGTTCAAAAGATCTGGCCGATCATTTTTGACCACAAACTTCTGATTGATTCGTTGAATCTGGATCAGCCGCTGATCGCAGTAACCCGGCTGAAGCCCTTGCCGGCAGACAGCAACCGGAAAAAAGATGTTTCCATTCCGGAAGAACTCGGCAAGATCTATCAATCCATCCAGGATGCCCTACAGACCTTACAGGTAAACCGGTTCCAGATCAATGATGCCCGGTTCACACTGATCAACCGGGTACGTCCGGACCAGATTCCGCTGCGGATCAGTAATATCCATTTTCATATTGACAATTTTTCGGTGGGCAAAAGCGGGAACCAAAAACTATTATTCAGTGACAATGTTGTACTTAGCACCCGCAATCAGGATATTGTTTTTCCGGACGGCAAACAACGCCTTTCGTTCCGTGGATTTCACATCAATCTAAAACAACAACTGGTGGAATTTGACAGTTGCACCATGAGTACGGAACAGAAAGACCGCGCCCGTTCACAGTTCAGGGTGTTCTTTGATACACTTCGGCTGGCACATATTGATTTTGATACCTTGTATAAATCAGAAGTGATCAAGGCCGATACGGTCTATTGCCTGAATCCACAGTTCAATTTGAACGTAGAGAATACCGGAAAGAAAGAGACACCGGAAAAAAAAGCAGCGCCCAAACTGGAACAGATCGTACAGCAACTGACCGGAGATCTGTTGCTGGAACACGTGATCGTAAAAAATGCCGATTTCCATATCCGTACCAATATCAATCAACGGCCGGCTTCCTTTGATTTTACACAAAATAATTTTGACCTGCAGGGACTGAAGGTATCGCAAACCGCGGCCCGACCCATTACAGTAAGGCGGGTGGCCCTGGCAATCCGTAATTACGAAAATTTCATCCGCGACAGTACCTATAAACTGAAGTTTGACAGCATCCTGATCCGTGAGAACCGCGTGACACTCGACCGGTTTGAGTTCCTGAAAAGGTCAGGGGGAAAGACTATAAACCGTTTCAGTATTCCGCGATTTGAACTCACCGGTTTATCCTGGGACGATCTGGTCTTTAACCAGCTACTCAAGGCAAAGGAAGCGACCTTACTCCGGCCTTCTATCAATTACACCACCGATACTCCGGTAAACACAAAGAGCAACGGAAAGAAAAGTATTTTCTCCACCCTTGCAGAGATCGGTCAGTTCATTCAGCTGGAGAAGATGAATATCGTGAAGGGAAAAATTGATATTGCGCTCAAAAACAACAATGCGGTACAGCTGGAGGATGCGTCGGTGAGGATCCGGACCCGACCGCTTTTTCTGGCAAAAAAAGCGAGGGCCATTGAACATGCGGTGGATCATCTTGATTTTCACCGGGGCCGGATCAGGGCCGGCCATCTTGAGATCCTGCTCGAACAGGTAGTGTATACCGGTAGTGAGAATGGCTTCCTGCTGGCCCGCAAAGTGCGGGTAAAGGACAAGGAAAGCCGGATGGATATTACGGCTGAAAATGCGGCAGTGGACGATATTCTTACCAATGATGAAACCGGGGATATAACGGCAAGGGGCATACGCTGGGATAAGGCGGATGTATGGCTGCTCCTTCCACCGCCCGGCCAACAAAAAAGAAAGCAACCGGCCATTGAACTGAAAGATCTGTCGGGTGCCCATACCAGCCTGCTGATCAGTGCCGGGAATAAAAATATCCGGGCGGTGATCGAAAAAATTTCGTTCAACGAATTAATCACTGAACAAGAAGAACCGCTGCAACTTAAAAACCCCTATGCACGGGGAAGCCGGTTTGAGCTGCGGGACAGTAATAGTCATTTTTCGGTGGGACAATTCATACTTGCTGACCAACGGATATCCTCGCTGAAAAACCTGCACTATGAACATGCCCGTTCTGCCAACAAAACCCTTTTAACGATCCCATCCGTGGTACTCATTCCGGATATCAATGCTATGCTCCGGGGGCAATATGATATAGAGCAGCTCATACTGAGTAAACCGGTATTGGAGGCTGGTTTGAGTGATGAGGGTCCGGGTTCTTTTCTGCCTGCAACAAAGATCGGCCGGCTCCTCATAGAACAGCCAGAGATCCGGTTCGGGATAACCGGACGAGAGGGTACGATCCGGATCGACTGGAATGGTTCGCTGGAAGCCGACAATAAGATCGATATCCGGCAGCTGGAAGTACGACTTGACCAACCGGGGCTACATATTGACACCATGAAGCTGAACCTCGATCATTTCCGCTACCAGAGTCCGAAAGGTAAGCACTACGATGCCGGAGAAGGAGAAGTGGAAGCGGTGATCGGCGATCTGACATATCATCCGGCCGGGGATGAACCGGCAGACTGGTCGGCAATGGTCAGCCGGCTGGATGCCCGGAACTTTATGGCCGACAGTCTTGGCCGCAGACATGGTGTACTACGGGTGGAATCAGCCAGCCTGCTGCAGCTGCACATCAATTCGGATATTCTGACCGACCCCTACCGGTTAGTCGCTTCGAATACCCGATTTCAGCTCGAGCGTTTTAGCGGGAGGTATCGGGACAGTTTGAATCAGTTCACCTGGAAGAATGCCGGGTACAGTCAGCTGAATCATATGGTTTCTGTTGACAGTTTTGCTTACCGGCCTGCACCGGAACAGGATTCCTTTATAGCCCGTCAGCATTTCCAGAAAGATTATATATCAGTAAGCAGCGGGCCGATGCAGATCGGTCCTGTGGACCGGAATCGCTTCCTGGAGGACAGTGTATTCCAGATCGGAAAAATAAAAATTGACCGGGCCTGGTTTACAGATTACAAAGACAAGCGTCTGCCTTTTGCCGCCGGCAGTATCCGGATGTTGCCGGTCAATCTTATCCGGCGTATTCCGTTCAGGATCGCGGCGGATACCATTCAGGTATATCCGGGTACGGCAGATTATACCGAATTCAGTAAAAAAACCAATGCAGCAGGTACCGTGCCGGTCCGACGCCTGAATATTACATTACTGAATGTGAAGAACCATGGGATACAGCCCCGGGACAGTCTGAGTATCCGGGCTACCGGTTATGTCATGGATTCGATATGGGTACAGTTGCACGTAAAAGAATCGTATACAGATTCACTGGGGGGATTTAAAATGACCCTGCGTGCCAAACCCGGTGACCTGACCGTGCTTAACCCTGTACTGATCCCGCTGGCATCGGCCAAACTCATTTCCGGGGAAGTGGATACCCTGAGTCTCCGTGCGGTAGGCCGTGAATACCTGGCCATCGGGGAAATGAAGATGCCTTATAAAAATCTCAGGTTCCGTTATCTCAAAAGCGGGAAAGATGAAAGACAACGTTTCTTCACCCGGCTTAAAAATTATATCGCCAATAATTTCATCATCCGGAAAAAGAACAGTTCCCGGTTGGGACAGGTATTTGCACTCCGGGCCAGGGACAGGTCGGCGATCAATTACCTGCTCCGGATCACCCTGAGTGGGGTAAGCAGCAGTGCCGGGGTCAACCGGCAAAAGAAAATGTACCGGCGTTATCTGCATGAACTGGTGAAAAAAGGTCTTCCTCCCCCGGGTTATAATTAAGCCTTAAACCCGGTTTTTCCGGTTCACAAAAAATCTTATCTTCGATTTTAAATTAGTTGCATAACTAACTAATTTTATTCCTTTCATAAAACAGAATCTATGAAGCGTGCCATTAAAAAAGTTGCTGTCCTGGGAAGCGGAGTAATGGGTTCCCGTATAGCCTGTCATTTTGCAGGCGTAGGTGTGCAGGTATTGTTGCTGGATATTGTCCCCAAAGATGTACCTGCCGACGCGAAGCCTGCTGACCGGAATAAGATCGTGAATGATGCGTTGACAGCCGCCATTAAAAGTAACCCCTCCCCGGTGTATCATAAGGATATAGTGAAGAAGATCAGTACCGGCAATTTTGAGGATAATATGAAGGATATCGCCGGATGCGACTGGATCATTGAGGTAGTGGTGGAGCGACTGGACATCAAACAAAAAGTATTTGAACAGGTGGAACAGTACCGAAAGCCCGGTACGCTGATCACTTCCAATACATCAGGTATTCCTATTCATCTGATGGCCGAAGGGCGTAGTGACGATTTCAAAAAACATTTCTGCGGCACTCACTTTTTCAATCCGCCACGCTATCTGCGTTTGCTGGAGATCATCCCCACCCCGCATACAGATCCTGCCATTGTGGATTTCCTGATGAACTACGGGGATCTTTATCTCGGTAAGACCACTGTACTCTGTAAAGACACGCCTGCATTTATTGCCAACCGCATCGGGGTGTTTGGTATGATGGCCATCATGAATGTGAAGGAAAAACTCGGATTGAGTATTGATGAGATAGATGCACTCACAGGCCCGGTCATTGGCCGACCCAAATCAGCCACTTTCCGCACCGCCGATGTGGTAGGTATAGATACGCTTGTAAAAGTGGCCAAGGGAGTAGCTGATAATTGTCCAAACGATGAAGCCATCGATCAGTTTGCCATTCCGGCGTGGCTGGATAAAATGGTCAGCAATAACTGGCTTGGTGATAAAACAGGTCAGGGTTTTTTCAAGAAAACAAAAGGAGCCGGTGGTGAAAAAGAAATCCTCACGCTGAATCTTGCGACGATGGAATATGCTCCCCGGGTAAAACCAAAGTTTGCCACCCTCGAAGCAGCCAAACCCATTGAGGATCTCAATGCCCGGTTGAAAGTATTGGTAGCGGGACAGGATAAGGCCGGCGAGTTCTACCGTTTATTCCACTACGGTCTTTTCTCTTATATATCCCATCGCATTCCGGAGATCAGTGATGAACTCTACCGGGTAGACGATGCCATGATGGCCGGCTTTGGCTGGGAGATCGGGGCTTTTGAAAGCTGGGATGTACTGGGTGTGGCTAAAACCACGGAAGCCATGAAAGCCGCCGGATATAACGTAGCCCCCTGGGTAGAAGAAATGCTGGCCGCGGGGAATAAATCATTCTTTAAGATCGAAGCTGGCAAAAAACTCAGTTATGATCCGGCTACCAAAACGTATAAAGCCTTACCTGGTGGTGAAGCCTTTATTGTCATGAGTAATCAGACCGACAAGCAGGTCTGGAAAAACAGCAGCTGCCGGCTCTATGAACTCGGTGATGATGTACTCGGGCTGCAGTGGTTCACCAAGATGGGCAGTATCGGCAGTGATGTGCTGAGTGGTATCCAGACCGCTATTGATAAAGCGGAGAAAAATTATAAAGGACTGGTGATCGCCAATGAAGGCGCTAACTTTTCGGTCGGTGCCAATGTGGGGATGATCTTCATGTTTGCTATTGAGCAGGATTATGATGAACTGAACATGGCGATCCGTTTCTTCCAGCAAACCATGATGCGGGCCCGGTATTCATCCATACCGGTGGTCGTAGCACCGCATGGCCTTACACTCGGTGGCGCCTGTGAACTGAACTTGCATGCCGATAAATGTTGTGCGGCGGCAGAAACCTACACCGGTCTCGTTGAACTGGGCGTAGGTCTGATCCCCGGCGGTGGCGGCACCAAGGAGTTTGCGTTACGTGCCTCGGATGAAATGCATGAAGATGAGCCGGAGACCATCACGCTGAAGAACCGTTTCCTTTCAATAGCCACGGCCAAAGTAGCCACATCGGCACATGAAGGTTTCGGACTCGGTATCTACCGGAAGGGACTGGATGAGGTGATCATGAACCAGGGCCGTCGCATCGCAGAGGCAAAAAAATCAGTCATCGAAATTTTTGACAGTGGCTACACAGCTCCTGTACAACGGAACGATATTAAAGTATTGGGACAATCAGCACTTGGTGCTTTATACTCCGGTATTCATGCCATGAAGACCGCCAACTATGCCACCGAGCATGATGCATTAGTGGCTAAGAAACTCGCCTATGTGATGTGTGGGGGTGATCTGAGTGAACCTACGCTGGTATCCGAACAATACCTGCTCGATCTCGAACGGGAAGCTTTTCTTTCCCTTTGTGGTGAAAAGAAAACGCTGGAAAGGATTCAAAGTGTGCTTAAAAGTGGAAGACCTATAAGGAACTAAGAGAAAAGAAAATAAGGTGTAGAAAACAGGAAATACAAGTACTTCTGAAGGCCCGGGTGACCGGGCCTTTTTTAGTATGCTTATACCGGTAACAGGTCAACTTTTTAGCGGAGCATATTCATTAACTTTATCCGGACCAAAACTCCCGGTATGAAAAAGTGCATATTGTTTATTCTGGCTTACTGTTGTTTTCAATTCAGCCATTCACAGAACAAACTTCTCACCCTCGAAGATGCCATGCTTCGCGCCCGGACCACCCTCGCGCCAGAGAATCTGTCACAACTGCAATTCTTTGAAAACAGTAATGACTATGTGTTCCTGAAAAAACAAAACGGACAGGATTTCTGGATGCGGGGAAATTATAAACTGGCCGGGACAGAATGGCCTTTTCTTTCGTTGGGCTATTTAAATAACTACATGCGTGAAGCGGGTGCAGATACTTTTAAAACCATGCCCATGATCCGCTTTGATTCGGATGGATGGGTGATGAACCTGAACGGAAATAAGATCCGGTATAATCCCGCCTCCAAAAAAGTAACTGTACTGCTTACGAAAGAACTGGCAACTATGGAGAATGCAGAAGAAAGTGCGGCAGGATTTACAGCCTATCTTGAAAAATATAACCTGTATGTAAGCAATCCGGATAAACAGGTGTACCAGGTGACCACGGATGGCAGCAAGGATATAGTGTATGCATCCTCCGTTCACCGCGATGAATTTGGCATCAGCAAAGGCATTTTCTGGAGCCATAAAGGCACAAAACTGGCTTTTTACAGGATGGATCAAAGTATGGTGAATGATTATCCCATTATCAACTGGACAGAACGACCGGCCCGGGCTGAACTGATCAGGTATCCGATGGCCGGTGATAATAGTCATCATGTGCGGGTAGGTGTATATAATACTGTCACTGAATCCACCATCTGGTTAAAGACCGGCATACCTGCGGATCAGTACCTGACCAATATTGCCTGGAGTCCGGATGATAAACATGTATTCATTGCGGTTGTGAACCGGGAACAAAATCATATGAAGCTGAATCAGTATGATGCCGCAACGGGTGATTTTGTAAAAACACTTTTTGAAGAAAAGGATGAAAAATATGTGGAGCCGCTTGTGCCGATGCAGTTCCTGAAAAACAATTCAGGTCAGTTCATCTGGCAGAGTAACCGGGATGGATGGAACCATCTTTATCTCTACGATATCACTGGCAAACTGATCCGTCAACTGACCAAGGGTAATTGGGAAGTGTTGGATGTAAAAGGATTTGACAGCAGGGGAGAAAATCTCTATTTCATGAGCACGATCCTGTCAGCCGTGAACAAGAACCTTTGTTCCATAAACCTGAAAACTGGTAAAATGACATTACTGACGACACAACCCGGCGTACATACTGCGCAGGTGAGTGCTGACGGCAGTACCATTTTGGACGCATTCAGTACGATTGATAATCCCAGGATCATACTGGTTGCCGACCTGAAAAAACCGGTAAAAAATCCGGCTAAGAACTTATTACAGGCTCCCAATCCGCTGAAAGATCATAACAACGGCACACTCAGCATTTTTACCATAAAGAATCAACAGGGTGACAGTTTGTTCTGCCGGCAGTTTAACCCGCCCGGCCATGCTGCTGATAAAAAATACCCGGTGATCGTGTACTGGTACGGTGGTCCGCATGCGCAAATGATCCTCAACAGCTGGAATGGAGGCGCGGGGGATTACTGGTTCCGTTATATGGCCCAACAGGGGTATGTAGTATTTACATTGGATACCCGGGGCAGTGATAACCGGGGCAAAGCGTTTGAACAATCGATCTTTCGCCGGTTGGGAGAAGCGCAAATGGAAGACCTCGATGCCGGGGTGAATTACCTGAAAGGACTTTCCTATGTGGACTCAGACCGGATGGGATTATTTGGGTGGAGTTTTGGCGGCTTCCTCACCACCGACTATGTATTGCATCACCCGGGCGTATTCAAAGCGGCGGTGGCAGGTGGACCGGTGATGGACTGGTCGCTGTATGAGATCATGTATGGAGAGCGGTATATGGATACCCCATCTGAAAATCCGGAAGGTTATGCCAGTACCAACCTCATCAGCCAGGCCGGAAAATTAAAGGACAACCTCCTGCTCATTCATGGGCTGCAGGACCCGGTGGTGGTACAACAACATTCCGTGAATTTCGTTAAAGCCTGCGTTGACAAGGGGGTGCCCGTGGATTATATGATCTATCCGGGTCATGAACACAATGTAACGGGTAAGGACAGGGTACATCTGTACCGGAAAGTAACGGACTATCTGACCAGTCATCTCCGGTAAAAGTTCAGGGTGATACATCCTTTATTTAAAAAAATACGTCCATACCCTGAACAAAAGAATCAACGAACAGGAAAAGAGATATCTACCTATGGGAATTGCAGAAATCTTACAACAGGAACTGGTGATCACCGCCAGTATCATCACCTATGGAAATGCTGCCAGTCAGGAACTCACCCGGCAGATCGGGGAAGAAATTGAAACACGCTGGAATGAGCCCGGCACCTGGATCAATCTCCATGATAATTTCCTGCAGGTCGTATTCAGGATCACTTCTGAATACCGGCCGGAACTGACAGATATTGATATTTATCAGAATGTCGACCCCCGTAATAATTATTTCCGCATTGAAGAATTTGTACACGGAAATATTTCCTTTGTAGACGGGATCGGTTCAAACAGCGGCTATTTCAAACTGGAAAATCTTTATGCCGGTTCGACCACCGCTGCCCATGAATTTGGTCATACACTGGGTCTGATACATCCACCGGTGCTTGATATCCGTGGAAAGGGCGGTCCGGGCATCATGTATCCGAGAGGAACCATCGTGGATCCTGAATTCCAGTATGAACCCGATAAACCAGCGGGTACAAAAGGAGGAACATTATATCCGATTCACCGACGGGTTACGGATGAGGATATCCTCCAGTTAAAACTGCAAAAAAAGGAGTATGTCAACGGGCAGGCCATCATCGGGGATTTCAGTAATGTCTGGCATCCAAATCATGCAGACATTGACTCGATGGATTACCTGGCCTGAGTTTCTTTCTCCATGGCATCCCGTATATCCGGATACCTGAATGTAAACCCGGCTTCCTGAATTTTACGGCTGCTGACGGTAGCACTTTTAAGCACTTCAATGCTCATTTCCCCCATCATTATTTTCAACACAAAGGCCGGAACGGGCATCGGTATATAAAAGCCTTTTTTGGCTTTGGCCAGGGCCATTGTGAGTTCCCTGTTGCTGACCGGTTGCGGGGCTGTGGCATTGTATACGCCACGGGTATGCTCTTTGTTAATTGCAAAAACGAACATATTGACCAGGTCATCCATATGGATCCAGCTCACTATCTGTTTTCCGCTTCCCAGAACTGCAGCTACCCCAAAACGGAGCGGCTTTAAAAATTCTTTCAGGGCGCCACCTTTGCGGCTTAAAACAATACCGATCCTGAGTTTCACTACCCGGATATTGGTTGCCGATAAACCATTCAGACTGGCTTCCCATTGCCGGCAGGTATCGCCCAGGAACGCCTTATCGGAAGGATCATCTTCTGTAAAGGGACGCGGGTTGGGTATCTCCGGATCGGCGCCGTACCAACCGATGGCGGAGGCGCTGATCAACGCTTTTACCTTATTGGATACCGTGGTAAGTTTTTGGGTCAGTAACTCACCTGAACGTACACGGCTGTCCAGTATTTCCTTTTTCCGGTCAGCGGACCAACGCTGATCTGCCACGCCGGCGCCGGCAAGGTGTATAATATAGTCGGCTTCCTGCAGGCTGGCTTCATCCATAGTACCGGCATCCGGGTTCCAGGCCGCATAACGGATACCGTGCTTTGCAGGACCAGGCCTGCGGGACAGGACGATACAGTCATGCCCCATTGCTGTCAATTGCATGGTGAGTGCAGTTCCGACCAGTCCCGTACCTCCTGTAACCAGTATTGTTGCCATGTTGTCTGAATATAGTAATTTAAATAACATACCGGTCAACATAATGTTGCACAGGATAACCCGGAAACTTATATATTGAGCCCTGAAATCAACGCACATGAG
>CALRQQ020000057.1:0-11864 GCA_943370345.1 Chitinophaga pinensis | reverse complement strand
CTGTCATCGCCCGTTATAACAGTCAGAACACCGGAGACCTCCTGATCAATACCGGGAATGTATTTGTACAAAAAAGCCAGCAAGGCGGCAGCAGCCCGGTGATCCGTGGTTTTGAAGCCAGCCGGGTACTGTTGCTGGTAGATGGTGTCCGGATGAATAACGCGATCTACCGGTCCGGTCATCTCCAGAACGTGATCACCGTGGACCAGAATATGCTCGAACGGGCAGAAGTGATGTACGGCCCTTCTTCGACTATACATGGCAGTGACGCCCTCGGGGGTGCGATCCAGCTCAGGACCAAATCCCCCCTTTTAGCTGTCAATGGGAAAACCCTGTTCAAAGGATCCACCTTTGCCCGGTACAGCACCGTGAACCAGGAGAAAACCGGCCATGCTGATCTCAGTATCGGCGGTGGCAAACTGGCCTGGCTCCAGTCGTATACCTTCAGCGAATTCGGGGATATGAAAATGGGCAGTAATTATCCCGATAAATACCCGGATTTCGGCCGCCGCAGCCGGTATATCGAAACCGTGAATGGCGTTGACCGGATCGTAGCCAATAAGGATGACCGGGTACAGAAATTTTCCGGGTACAGTCAATGGGATATCACGCAAAAGTTATTGCTGAAACAAAGTGATAAAGTCAGTCACAAACTGAACCTGCAATACTCCAATTCAACCGATGTCCCCCGGTATGACCGGCTGCAGGATGTCCGTAATTTCGGCGGTTCAACCGGCACTACCCTGCGTTATGCCGAATGGTACTATGGTCCGCAGACCCGGATCATGGGGGCCTATGAACTGAATATAACCAACCTCGGTTTTCTGGATGAATTCAAAACTATCCTGAGCTACCAGGATATAAAAGAAAGCCGCCAGCAACGGGAATACCTGCGTTATGACCGCTTTGACAGCCGCCGTGAGCATATCAACGTAATCGGTTTCACCATGGATGGAAGACTATTGCGTGGAAAAAATGAGCTGACCCTGGGTATCGACGGTCAGTTCAATGATCTTACATCAGCAGCGGACCGTACCAACCTGACAACGGGAGTTGTCAGCAAGCTGGACAGCCGCTATCCCAATGGCGACAATAACATGAATTATATCGGTGCCTATGCCCAGCATTTGCTGAAATCAAAAAACGGGAAACTGGTACTCAATGACGGGCTGCGTGTTCAGACAGTAAGCCTGCATTCCACGATCAGTGATAACTCGTTTTTTAATTTCCCCTTCACGGAGATCAAACAAAAACCATTTGCTGTAACCGGTAATGCCGGCCTCGTATATATGCCTTCTGAAGAATTCAGGTTGAACAGCAGCCTGTCGTCCGGCTTCCGGGCACCCAATATCGATGATGCAGCAAGGATCTTTGAGTCCAGTTCGGCTATCCGCCGGGTGATCATACCGAACCCGGATATCGATCCGGAGTACACGTACAACTTCGACCTGGGGCTGACCTGGCATGTGAAAAATAAAGTCCGGTTTGAACTGACCGGATTCTATACCCTTTTCCGCAATGCCATTGCCCTGGCTCCTTACCAGCTCAACGGGCAGGACTCAATTCTTTACAACGCTGTGTTGTCTGCCGTTTATACCAATCAGAATGTCAATAAAGCCTTTACACGGGGATTGAATGCCCGCCTGAAAATCGAATTGAGTAGATCCCTGAGCTGGGACAATACCATCAGTCAGACTTACGGACGGTTTGTCAACCCCGACAAAACCAAAAAACCAATGGATCATATTCCCCCGGTATTTGGAAAGTCATCGGTCAGCTACACAGCAAAGAGATTCAATGCTGAATTTTTTATGCAATTCAACGGATGGAAGAAGATCAAAGATTACAATCCCGATGGAGAGGATAATGGCCAGTATGCCACGGCAGACGGAATGCCTTCCTGGATGACCCTGAACCTTCGTAGCTCCTGTGTCATAAAAAAATACCTGACCGTTCAGGCAGGTATAGAGAATATACTTGACCGCAACTACCGGTATTTCGCCTCCGGCTTCTCCGCACCGGGACGGAATTTCCTGGTAGCGCTTAGAACGAATTTCTAAGTTTGAGTCGGAAGTCCGCCAGTCGGAAATGCCCGTAAGAAAGACAGCGAAAAGGGAAAGGTTCAGCAGGTCTGAACCTTTCCCTTTTTATCTGCTTTCAGACACGCTCTTCATTTACAGCCCTTTCCATCTTTCGGGCCACTTTTCCCGGACTCACCGTCTTCCCGACTTCAGGTCTTCCCTCCCCGATTTTTCTTTCCCCATGCAGCATCCGATAGAAAAAAATGTCTAATTTACAGGCAACCAAAGGGTAGTTATGACCGAGGAAGCCATTTTACAAGGTTGTTTGAAAAATGATGCATCGGCACAGCGTGAACTGTACAACCGGTACAGTTCTAAAATGCTGGCTGTGTGCTATCGTTTTTCGCAGAGCCGGGAGGATGCTGAAGACATGCTCCAGGAAGGTTTTATCAAGGTCTTTTTACAGATCCATACGTTTGAAAACAGAGGTGCTTTTGAAGGATGGGTCCGGCGGATAATGGTACATACCTGTATCAATATCCTGAAAAAGAATAAAAAGTTCAATGAAAGCGTGGACATTATCCATGCAACAGGGGTTCAGGTCAGGGAGGAATCGGTACCGGCCATTATACAGGCCAAACAGGTAGTGGAATGTATCCGGCTATTGCCGATCGGATACCGGACAGTGCTCAACCTCTATGCCGTGGAAGGATACAGTCACCGGGAAATTGCCAATATGCTGGATATTGAAGAAAGTACCAGCCGCAGTCAGTATACCCGGGCCAAAGCCATGCTGGAAGATATTCTGATCAGGAAAAGAATTTTGCATAAACCAAAACCCGAATTTAACTGGCTGGCTGCTGTAAGTCGCCGATAATGTTTTAACGTACCCTTTTATTGCTGACTGGTTATGGAGAGTAATTTCAATAATAACGATTTCGAGCGGTTTCTGAAGCAGAATGCTGACCAGTACCGGATGTTCCCTTCTGAAAATGTATGGGAAGGCATCCATAACAGGCTGCATACCCGCCGTCGCTGGCATGGACTCTGGCTGGCTTTATTATTACTTACCACAGGCACTGTTACCTGGATCATGCTGACCACATCTGGCAATAAGAAAGAACAATATATTGCTGCCCGCAAGTCTGCTCCCCAAAAACAAACCCCGGCTGTTACCCCTGCTGAACAAGTACCTGTGCTGAAGGTCAGCCGTACTGGTAAAGCCCCGATTGCCTCTCCCGGTAATCAGGAAAAAAATATATTCCTGGCAACTGAAGTGCTGGAAAGCCCGGAACCGGTCTCTGATCTGACTTCAGTGGATAATGCCAGCACAGCTGCCCTCGCACCTGCCAGCAGCACCCTGATCAATATCAGAGCTTCATTGCCTTTACAGGTCAGTCCTGCCCTTGATGCGGCGCCCATGGTCAACAACCGTATGGCTGCCCGTCAACCCGAACTGCCAGCGGCTCCCGCTGAGATCCTTGTCGTGACTGTTCCGGCTCCCTCTATCGCGGGTGACCTGATAGCAGATCCGGCAGCAAATACACAGACCAGCGAAAAACAACCCGAGCCTGAACCAGTAGTAAAAGAAGAACTGATCTATCCGCTGACCATAGAAAGCGTGATCAACTCCTATAGTGCGGCCCGGAAAACCCGGAAAGCCAAATGGCAGTTGTTTATCACCCCGACTGTCACTTACCGGAAACTCAACGAGAACAAACAGTTTATCAATTCAGCCAGGTCCAATATGAGCCCGTCCTCGCTCACTTATTCTCCGGACCTGAATAATATTGTCACACACCGTCCGGATCTCGGTCTGCAACTGGGGGTATCCATGGCTTATCCGCTGACAAAAAAATTATCCCTGGTAACGGGCCTTCAGTTCAATATCAGCAAATATGATATCTGGGCTTACAACTACCCCAGTGAAATTGCCACTGTTGCCCTAAGCAATGATTATGGTGGCACCAGTACGGTTTCCACCGTAACCAATTACCGGATTATCGGACTGAACCGGGCGAATAAAGCCAACTGGCTGCGGAATTTCTATTACTCTGTTTCTGTACCGGTCGGACTGGAATTCAACGCTTTTAAAACAAAAAGAGCCTCGATAGGCGTGGCCGCTACTTTCCAACCTTCATATGTGCTGGGCAATAACGCCTATGTGATCTCTACGGATTATAAAAATTATATGGAAGTCCCATCGCTTACCCGGAAGTGGAATATCAATGCCGGTTTTGAAACCTTTGCCGGATTCAATGTTGGCAAAACCGCCTGGCGGATCGGGCCGCAGGTTCGTTACCAGACCATGTCCAGCTTCAAAAAAGAATACCCGGTACAGGAGCACTTGTTTGACTATGGACTTAAACTGGGCATTCTGCTCAATCATTAATATTTCCTGACGACTGCTTGCTATCAGAAAACCCGCCTTCATCCGGCGGGTTTTCTGTGTAAGGTCATGCTGTTAATGCGGTTTAGTTTATTTTTAGGCCATGAAAAAAATGTCCCTGGCCGGTCTTTTGTTGCTGACCCTGTTCCTGGTGTCCTGTACCGGAAAAAAGAAAGCGGAAAGCAAAGGTTTTATTTCTGTACTGTCCCTTATCGAAAAGCAGGTGGCTCATGTTGACACCTCCCTGTATTCGATCGTACAGGTGATCGCCAAAGACAGCCTGCATGCAGACACCCATTATATCCCGCGGGAAAAATTCAGGGAAACAGCCCGTGAATTCATGGAACTTCCTGATCTGACCAATCCCGAAGTAGCGGCCCGGTTCAACGAAGAAAAAATGTATGATACCATTTACCGTCGGGTGATCATCAGTTATACCCCCATTGATCCCAAAAAGGAGGAATTCAAAAAAATTGAGCTGCTGATCAGCCAGGAGATTAAAGAAGATGGCAGTAATAAGGTCACCAATATCATTGTGGACCGGATCATCAATAACCGCGAAGGTTTTCTGCAGAAAAAAATGCTCTGGCGTACCGACCGCAGTTTCCTGATCGTTACCACGACCCAGCAACCCGGACAACCCGAGATCAGCACCACCAACCGGGTGACCTGGAATGAAGAAAACACCCCATGACCGCGGCAGAATTCCAACAG
The DNA here is from genome assembly GCA_943370345.1 of Chitinophaga pinensis. Classification (GTDB taxonomy): domain Bacteria; phylum Bacteroidota; class Bacteroidia; order Chitinophagales; family Chitinophagaceae; genus JJ008. The sequence goes on along the minus strand of CALRQQ020000057.1, from coordinate 6,740 downwards.
ATAGCACCCACGATCCCTGCACAGCCGGGGATCTACAAGTATTTTGACAGCGAGGATCAACTCCTGTATGTGGGAAAGGCCAAACACCTGCGAAAGCGGGTCAGTTCCTATTTTTCAAAAACCTTTACCACCTACAAGACCCATGAACTGGTTCAGCGGATCGCCCGCATCGAATTCACCATCGTGAACTCGGAACAGGATGCCTTTCTGCTCGAAAACTCCCTGATCAAACAATACCAGCCCCGGTTCAATATCAACCTGAAGGACGATAAGACCTACCCGTTCATCGTCATCAAAAACGAGCCCTTTCCGCGGGTGTTCCTGACCCGGCAGAAAAAGGATGACGGATCGGAATACCTTGGCCCCTATACATCGGTCAAACGTGTTCGTGAATTACTGGAGTTCATCAAACAAACCATCCAGCTCCGTAACTGCACCCTTAACCTCAGTCCTGCCAACATTGAAAAAAAGAAATTCAAGGTCTGTCTGGAGTATCACCTCGGAAACTGTAAAGGTCCCTGCGAGGGATTGCAGACCCTTGATGATTATGAGGAAAACATTGGTCAGCTCCGCAATTTACTTCGTGGCAACCTGGCTCCGGTGATCCGGCATTTCAAAGAGGAAATGAAAGCGCATGCGGCTGAACTGGCCTTTGAAAAGGCTGAGTTGGTCCGGAAGAAGATCGGATACCTCGAAAACTATCAATCGCGTTCCGTGGTGGCCGGTCTCCGGGCGGCTGATCTGGACGTATTCTACCTGCTGAAAGAAAAAGAGATCGCCTATGTCAACTACCTGATGGTGCGCAACGGCTCGATCATCCAGACCCAGACCAATAAAGTGGATACCCCGCTGGATGAAACCCCGGAAGAAGTACTGGCCTTTTCGGTAGCGACACTACGGGCCACGTTCAACAGTGATGCCCGCGAGATCGTAGTCCCCATCCCGATTGAATTTCCTGAATCGGATGTGGAGATTACAGTACCCAGGGGCGGTGATAAAAAGAAATTACTCGAACTGGCCGAAAAGAATGCCCGTTATTTTATAGATGAGCTGCAGGCTAAAGAGAGACTCCGGCTGAATTCTAAAGAAGAAGCCGGGCGGGCTCTCCTGGAGCAATTACAGGAGGAACTGACCTTATCTGACCTGCCGGTACATATCGAGTGTTTTGACAACTCTAATTTTCAGGGCAGTTACCCCGTATCGGCCATGGTCTGCTTCCGGAATGCCCAGCCTTCAAAAAAAGACTACCGCCATTTCAATGTAAAAACGGTGGAAGGCATAAATGATTTTGCGACTATGAAAGAAGCCGTTGGCAGACGCTATAAGCGGCTTTCTGAGGAAGGGCAGGATTTTCCGCAGCTGGTTATAATCGACGGCGGCAAAGGCCAGCTAAGCGCCGCAAATGAGGCTATAACGGAACTTGGGCTGGAAGGCAGGACCACACTGGTCGGGCTGGCCAAGAATGAAGAAGAGATCTTCTTTACCGGCGACACCCAATCGCTCAAACTGCCGTATAACAGTCCAACCCTTCATCTGCTCCGCCGTATCCGTGATGAAGTCCATCGCTTCGGTATCACCTTCCATCGCGCCAAACGCAGCAAAGGCACCTTTAAAAACGAACTCGAGGACATTCCCGGCATCGGCAAATCCACCGCAGAAAATCTGCTCAAAACATTCCGCTCCGTAAAAAAAGTAAGCGAAGCCTCCCTGAAAGATCTGGCAAAACAGGTGGGTCAGGCAAAGGCCGTGATGATCATGGATTATTTTGAGCGCAAAGTCCGGGAAGGAAATAAGAAATAAGGAATTAGGAAGTGGGGAAGCGTACCAGAGCAGAAAGAGTTTTAAAGACGGGTTAAAAAGTTTTATACAAAACTTTCTTAGTTGGAGTATTGATCTGACTACCGGCGGGCAACTAACTACCGATTTATCCTCCGTAGCCTCAGCGAAGGAGGGCTACGAACTACCGACTTATAATGTTGTAAATACTAAAGAAGATCAGGGAAGTAAGAAGAGGACCTTGTAAAAAAAAAGTGGGGCCGGAATAGAAATTCAGCCCCGTTTTTAAAATCCAATATCCTATGAAAAACCATGACGAAGGTACCACTTTTTTTTAAGTTTCCTATAGGACTTTTACGATTTTGACAACTTTTTTTACTTAGTAATGAAGCTATTATGCCTCAAATTTGAGGTTTCAATAAAAAAATTATAGTCTACCAGATAAGTGTAGAAATTACACCTGAAAATAAGTACGACCCTTCGATACGTCCCGCATGAATATTTTCATAAGCTCTTTAAAAAAATTTGCGGGACTACTCCCACCTTCACTTCGTTACAGCAGGCAGGCAGGCTACTAACTACCGACTACTTTGAACGGGCTGTTCCCTGACATCTGACAACTGATTAAAAAAAAAGGCCATCCCGCAGGACAGCCTTCTTTTTTTATTCGATTCAGGTTTCGCTTAGTAGGACCACAGATCCTGCTCGAAATTGAAGATCTTTTCTTTAATGTTCTCTCCTTCCAGCAGACGGAGGATCGGATCGTTGATATAGTTCCGGATCATTTTGTTGCTGGCATTATCCAGGGTAGATTTTACGATATAGCTGCTGAACATGCGGCTTTCGAAAAGTTCTTCCCAGGTCATACGGTTCTGACCCATATTCTTGGGATTGTATACCTCGGCTTTGGCCAGCATGGGGCGCAGGTCGGGATAATATACCCAGAACAGGTTAGATGTACCACGTTCCTTGGTCGTATTGGGAATGTACTCTGTTTTCAGCAGGCCGATACCCAGGATACGTACAAACATGCGGCTGGATTCGCGGTCAAATACCCACTCTTCCTTGATACGCATACGGGTTACCGATTTGGCATCGAAGCTGGACCGGGAAACATTCCATCCAATGATCTTATCGATCTGTTTGGTATCGTAGATCGGGAAGGTATCCAGGCGACCTGCAGTAAGTTGCTGAACGTCACCCACAGCCAGCGGCAGGGTAAAGCGGTCATCACTGAAAGCGGTTACTTCGCCGGACTGAACTGCTTTCATCAGCAGGTTCACGAACATCTGGCTGCCATTATCATCCACGCCCTCGTATACGAAGGTTTTGTTCATCTTCTCGCGGAGGTCGAGTTCGCGCCAGACTTTCTCAGCGTAAAGGGCGTCATCCCAACGAAGGTGCTCATACGGGAGCGGGGTGCGCTGATTCAGATTGCTCTTGTCAAACGCATTGTCGTTCCGCAGTGATTTCTTCGGAGACATATCATTACTGGTCGTGTCGTAGGTAATAGGCAATCCGGCCATCGGGTCGTACCCGGAAGGAGGCTGCGTATTGTTATTCTGCTGCTGTTCAGTGCCGGTGGCAGGGGCCACTTGACCGGCATTCTCTGCTTTCTTCTTTTTGGAAGTCCGTTGAGCATCAGCAGGTGTCAGCATAAAGGCCGACAACACCAGGCAGAAACCAAACTTTACAAATTTCATATTCATGTCACACATTATTTAATATAATAAACGAGTGAAGGGGCTTTTGTAGTACGTCCGTCCGGACCTTTTACACGGATATCATCGATCGTCACCATCCGGTCAGCCTTAACGTGCTGGTTAATAGCCGCTCTTACAGCACCGGAGAAAGATCCGCCCTGAACAGGGATGGATACGATATCATCATCGGTGTCACAGGTAAAGGTAAAGCTCACTACTTCGTAACTCAGCTCGAAGGGAAAGTCTTTGATACCGGCACCCACACCACCCTGTGCCTTGAACTGGCCGGCAGGATAAGGATCACCGGAAGGTTTACCACCCACATAAGCCTGAGCAGAAGGAATGGTACGTACCCGGAACTGGCTGGCGCCGGCTACTTTACCATCAACTGTCACAGTGATCTTACAATCATCTGTAATGCTGTTCACACGGGCAACATATTTACCATTACCTACACGGACCAGGCTTCCGCCGCCGCCGGTAATCGTGGTCTGGATCTTATCATCACCGCCACCACTGGCAGCAATGGTAACCGGATTGTCCACACCAATATAAAGTACGTTCATTTTATCGAGGGCGATAGATGCATTGGCTGAACCAACGGTATACTCCACTTTTACTTCTTTGATCTCATCCTTACCAGTGGTCTGGTTGAAGAAACTGATACGAACGGGGATGCTGTGGGCACCTACACCACCCGCATCGGTTTTGTAGAGTGCGAAACCTTCTTCACCGATCGGAACCGTTGTACCACCAATGGTGATCACCGGTTTGGATGATTTACTGAAGGCACCGATACCGGCTTTTACTTCCAGTTGTTGTCCGGGCATCAGGTAGTTGGAATTCTGACCCACGATTGCTGCGTAAGAGTCGAATACCACTTTCACTTCGCCCACTTTCTGGTGACAGAAAGAGATCACTTTATTTTCCGCCCCTTTAATGTCGTTCTGGAATTTACTCAGGATGGTCAGACCGGCAACGGTCGGTACCATGTTGAAGTACGCCAGATCCCAGGCCTTGGTTTTACCATCCTGGCCGGGAGGGTTGGAAAGGTCGATATTGAGTGATTTTTTAAAAGCACTGTCAATTTCAGGATCGACACCGAGGATATCTTTCTGGAACTGCTCAAGGCGCTGCTTAAGCTTGTTTCCTTCGCCACCCTGCACGAACATTTTCGTTACGATATCCAGATTGTCCTCTTTAAAAGGAACCGTGGCATCGCCGGGTTTACCACCCGCTTTGGTGATGATATCATTTTTAAGGCCATCGATATATTTAAAAATTGCATCGGCGGTGGCAGTGACTTTCTGGGCCTTCTGGAACCAGGGAGTAGCTCTTTCCGTGGTTACCGGATCGATTGACTTTTCCTCCAGGGACTTCATAATGATCGCGGTGGATTGTGTCACCGTGGCATTACTGTTCTCCAGGCTTCGTCTTACTGTCCGGAAGGCATTCAGGATCTCAGATGATACATTCAGTGCCAGCAGTGCGGTAAGCACCAGGTACATGATGTTGATCATCTTCTGCCGGGGCTCTTTAGGTAGAGACATGACTATTTAGGTTTAATAGGATTAGAAATGATGACTTAAATATCCGTCCGGCATTCACGGTTCAGGTGGACCGGCAACAGACAGTTTTGTTTTAGCTGCGACCCTGCATAGCAGTAAGCATGTTACCGTAAATGTTGTTCAGGCGACCCAGGTTAGTAGCTAAGTGACCAATCTGATCCTGTACCTTCTTGGCATCTTCTGCACTGTTCAGCATGGCATTGGATGTTTCAGACAGTTTACCGTAGAAAGAGTTAAGGGCTTTCAGGTGATTATTGCTTTCCTGTAATTCCAGTTCGTAGATCGTGTTCAGGGATGACAGGTTCTTGGTCAGCACCTGGATCTGCTCGTGGAATACTTTGGCACCTTCAGTAGCGGTATTGAACGCACCTACAGAAGAAGCAGCCGTGGTATATGCATCCTTTACTTTATCCAGCTGGCCGGTTACTTCACGGGTTTTGGTAGTGAAGTCTGCAGTGGCATTGATCGTATCACCGATATTGGTCAGACCGTTAACGGTGGTATTGAGTTGTTTGAAACCATCACCCAGACGCTTCATCGTATCGGGAGAAATATCAGATTCTGCCAGCATTTTATCCATAGCACCCAGGGCAGCACGGCTTTTTGTACCGGCAACAGAGAACTGCTCTTCGTCGTGACTTGCGTCTTTGACAGCAGGATAAACTGCGTATAATATACCATAGATAGAGAAGATGATCGCCTCGGTGGTCAGACCGATCCACAGCCAGGTATCAGCGTCACCTGCGTGTGTGATTTTCCGGAGAGCTCCCCAGATAACTAATGCTGCACCGAATGATACGCCTACGTCTACCCATTTACTAACCTTAGATGGAATTGCTGCTGCCATAATTGGATTTTTTAAAAAGTGGTTTTAATGATATTATTAATGAACAGGGGAAAGTGAGAGGACAGGTTCGTTTAACTGTCCTCTCAATATTGTTGGATTGTTATTTCGTTATTGATCAGCGACGGCCTTTCTGAGGTGCGGCGGGAAGATCGATCACACAACGGAAACCGATGTATGATTTGGTGGAATCCTGGTACTCGTAAGTACTGGTACCTGTCTGCAGGTAGTATCCCACATCTTTCCAGCTGCCACCGCGGATGATCTTACGTTTCATCAGGGGAGGATCGTCATCTTTTGCATTCCAGCGTACATCAGGATTCATATCATGCTGGAAGTTGTTGCGGCCTTCATAATAGATCGAGGAAGTCCACTCAGCTACGTTACCTGACATGCAATACAGACCATAATCATTGGGCCAGTAAGCATCGGCACGTACGGTATAGAAACCACCGTCTTCCGGATAGTTACCACGACCGGGTTTGAAGTTGGCCATCAGGCATCCTTTCTTGTTACGGAGATAGTAGTTACCCCAGGGGAACATGGATTGTGAACGGCCGCCACGGGCTGCATATTCCCACTGTGCCTCGGTAGGCAGGCGGAAATCTGACTCCTGTGTTCTCTTCTTGGAATCGAGCCAGGCATTCAGGAAATGGGTTCTCCATTCGCAGAAAGCAGTCGCCTGTTTCCAGTTCACACCTACCACCGGATAGTTACCGAAAGCGGGGTGAGAGAAATATCGTTTGGTCATCGGCTCATTATAAGAGTACGAGAAGTCGCGGATCCAGCACAGGGTGTCAGGATAGATCGCCACATCTTTCTTCACGATGAAAGTAGAGCGGGATTTGC
>CALRQQ020000056.1:0-11911 GCA_943370345.1 Chitinophaga pinensis | reverse complement strand
AGGAGAAGCAAAGGCTCGAAAATAAAGGCGAACCCCTGCGTACGATCCCGGATGGCGTAACGCATTCAGCCAATATGGCCGACCCGGAGAACTGGATCGATCCGTTGAATGGCTATGCCTATGATTCCTTTAATCCGGATGTGCTGATGCAAATGAAAGTGGTGAACGGACGTGTAGTGACGCCTGGTGGTGCCAGTTATGCTTTATTGGTATTTCCGGCAAAACACCCGCTCAATCCCAATTCCTTGTGGATGACCGTACCGGTAGCGACAAAGATCCTGGAACTACTGCAACAGGGAGCGAATATTGTACTGGAAGACGAAGTGGTAAAGGGACGGGGCAGAACCGATATAGAAGGAGCATTGCGCTTGCTGATGGATAAGATCAAAACAACGGATGGTAAGGGCTGGAAATTCCTGAGTCCCTTAACAGAGGATCAGTTGCCTTTTCTGCAGAAAGATGTAGATGTGATCAAAGGGAAAGGGAAACTGGCCTGGACTCATCGGCAGGCCAAGGATGCGGATATTTATTTTGTGAGCAATCAGTCTGGTTCAGGACTGCGTACAGAATTCATATTGCGGGTGAAGAATAAACAGGTGGAAGCCCTTGATCCGGTCACCGGTGATTATTTTAATGGTCATTATCTGGGTCATTCTGATAAAGGTACCCGGATCAATACCTGGCTCTCGGCGGGACAATCGCTTTTCTTTATCTGTAAGGGAAACGCTTCACCGGAGAATGAGGAATATACCACGTTCAGTGAGCCAAAGGAAACGGACTATAGTCGTGACTGGTCCGTTCAGTTTGACACTTTATACGGAGGACCCATAAAACCTGTATTGTTTCCGCAGCTGAAAAGCTGGACAGCTATGGCAGATACAGCAATCCGTTATTATTCCGGTAAAGCTGTGTATGCTAAAACTATTGAGCTTAATCTGTCAGCAGCTTACCTGCATGCCTGGCTGTTGATTGAGGGATTACATGATATTGCTTCTGTAAAAATCAATGGCCGTGACTGTGGAACCATCTGGACGGCACCCTATCAACTGGACATCAGCAAGGCGGTCAGACAAGGGACCAATACCATCGAGATCACTGTCAGCAACACCTGGCATAACCGCCTCATACTCGATGAACAGTTACCTCCTGAGAAAAGAGTAACTTATACCACGGCGCCTTTCCGTTTAAAAGACAAACCCCTGCTGCCTGCGGGTATTACGGGCAGTATTAAAATAGTTGTGCAATGAAGAAGTTCTTGTCATGCTGAGCTTGCCGAAGCATTGCTTAGTCACCCTTCGGCAAGCTCAGGGTGACAACACCCCCGGGCATTACGGGGACTTTAAAAATCGTTTTGTAATGAAAAAATCAGTCAGAATAAATCAACTGCTCAGGGTGACACTGCTGTCTGCCTTTTCTCGAAACTCACAACTCACAACTCGCAGCTTACTCCTGTTCATAGTGCTGAACTGGTCCACCCCTTCAATCTCTCAGCTACCTGCCAATTACGATATTATCTGGAATAGTCCCTCCGCAAACCCCTCCGAATCCATGCCCTGCGGTGGTGGCGATATCGGCATGAACGTATGGGTTGAAAAAGGAGAACTGCTCATCTATCTCGCACAGAGCGGCAGTCTCGATGAACATAACACGATGCTCAAAGCCGGTCGTATCCGGATCAGATTATTTCCCAATCCATTTGATGGCGGTACGTTTAAACAACAACTGCACCTGGATGCCGGTTATATCACGGTAGAAGGGGAGAGCAAGGGCGTGAAGGCTTTGGTAAAGATATGGGCAGATATTAAACTGCCCGTTGCCCATGTGGCGATCAGCAGTAATAAGCGGATCAACATGGAAGCCGCTTATGAGAACTGGCGCTACCAGGACCGGGTGGTGAAAGCCAGGGAGAATTTTGCCAACAGCTGGAAATGGGGAGCACCGAAGAACAATGTGTACAAGAAGGACAGCATCGCTTTTGCAGGCAACAGTGTATTGTTTTATCATCACAATAATGCCACTACCATTTTTGATGCAACGGTAGCGCAGCAGGGAATGGAGAAGGTGAAAGATCAGTTGTACAATCCTTTGAAAAATTTAGTATCAGGCGGGCGAATGGAAGGCGTGAATTTAATACCGGCCGGAACGGATACAGGCATCTATGTCAATACTGATTACAAAGCCTGGAAACTGAAAAGCAAAAGGGCGAACGACCAGTTTGAACTTAAAGTGTACCTGCTGAATGGTCAGCATGAAGCCATTGCGGATTGGACAGCCAAACTCGATCAGCTGAAAAAAGTAACAGATGCCCCTTCCTTACAAAACACGTTCTGGTGGGCTGATTTCTGGAAGCGGAGTTATATCGTGGTGGACAGCACACAGAAGGACAAAGCCGCCTGGGAGATCGGTCGCAATTACCAGTTGTTCCGCTATATGCTCGCGCTGAATGCAACGGGTATGTGGCCCACCAAGTTCAATGGTGGCTTACTGACCGTTGATCCGGTATACACCGATAAAAATGAACTCACGCCCGATTACCGCAACTGGGGCGGTGGACTGCATACGGCCCAAAACCAGCGGTTGGTTTATTTCCCGATGATCAAAGCGGGTGACTGGGATATGCTGCAATCTCAACTGAATTTTTATTTACGCATATTAAAGAATGCGGAATTAAGGTCTAAGGTCTACTGGAATCATGCCGGAGCCAGTTTTACCGAGCAAATGGAGAATTACGGATTACCCGATTATGCAGAGTACGGTACCAAACGACCCGATTATTTCGATAAGGGGGTGGAGTATAATGCCTGGTTAGAATATGAATGGGATACCGTATTTGAATTCTGCCTGATGATGTTAGAGGAAGAACGATACACTGGTAAGGATATTCAGGACCGCATTCCCTTTATTGAAAGTTGTCTCCGCTTTTTTGATGAGCATTACCAGTACCTGGCCGAACGCCGTGGGATAAAGAAACTGGATGGCGACGGCAAACTGATCCTCTTCCCCGGCAGCGGGGCCGAGACCTTTAAGATGGCCAATAATGCAAGTTCCACGATAGCTGCTTTACAAACCATTACCCGTCGCCTGCTCGAATTACCCGATACTTATCTCAGTGCCACCCAGCGGGCCCATTGGGATTCTTTTCAAAAGCGTATTCCCCCGATCCCTTATACGCGCGTATACGGTCCCGTTACCATTGCTCCCGCCAAAACCTGGGAGCGGGTACAAAATGAGGAGTCACCCCAATTATATCCTGTATTTCCTTATGGCATTTATGGAGTGGGCAAGCCCGGTCTCGACACCGCCCTCAATACCTGGAACTATGATACACTGGTAAAAAAATTCCGTAGTCCGAAAGGCTGGAAGCAGGACAATATCTGGGCCGCCCGTTTAGGTCTGACGGATGAAGCCTGGCGCCTCACTGCATTGAAACTGCAGAACAGTGAGCGACGTTTTCCCGCTTTCTGGGGTCCCGGTTTTGACTGGGTACCCGATCACAACTGGGGTGGCAGCGGCATGATCGGCCTGCAGGAAATGCTGCTACAGACCGATGGCAAGCGGATCCTTTTGTTCCCTGCCTGGCCCAAAGACAAGGATGTGCATTTCAAATTGCAGGCACCGTATAATACAACGGTGGAGGCGGAGTGGAAGGGCGGTAAACTCGTTAAGCTGAACGTTTGGCCGGAAGCGCGGAGGGGAGATGTGGAGATGATGTTGAAGTAATGCAGTTGTTTTCAGTACTGTATTTGTTACGCGTATAAATTGATTGATCAGATGAAACTCACCCTTCGTCCAACCACCCTCGCCGATCTGGAGATCCTCTTCCGGTTTCAGTTAGATCCGGAAGCCAACTTTATGGCCGCTTTTACAGCAAAGGATATGGACAAGAAGGAAACCTATATCAGCAAGTATACCCGTTTCTTAGATAACCCGACGATCAATAATCAAACGATCCTGCTGGATGGACTGGTGGTTGGCAGCATCGCCAGGTTCATCATGGAAGGCGATGCCGAGATCACCTACTGGATTGACAAATTCTATTGGGGCAGGGGTGTAGCCACCGTTGCCCTTCAACAATTTCTGCTCCTCGAAACCACCCGACCGCTCTTTGCAAGAGCCGCCTTTGATAATACCGGTTCACAGCGGGTATTGGAGAAATGTGGATTTTTTAAGATCGGGGAAGACAAGGGTTTTGCGTTAGCAAGACAGGCGGAGACGGTGGAGTATATATTCAAACTGGGTTAAATCAATAGACCAAGACTTTCTTTATGCTTTCTTAAGTTACAGAAAGTCAACGTGTTAACCCAGGCATATCGCGCCAGATTGTTCCCCGCTTATCATAATACATTCATTTCCATCCCATTACCAGTCCATCTTTTAAGGTCCTGCGCTAATCCTGCGAGATTTCATTGCCAATACCTATGGAATTAGCGCAGGATTGTCGCAGGAAACACGCAGGAAGGGCGAGGAAAGGAAGACGCAGAACAAGGTGTTATGTACTGGAATCGGCTGCTTTACTCACCACCTGGCAGTTCGGCTGGCAAACTCACTACTGAACTATAGTAAATAGGACTGATTGGCGTATGCCCATCGGGATAAGTGGATGAATCAATAACAGGCAAGGGGGGGGGATTTTTGTAGATTCGTTGGATAACGGTAATACGACTTCAGGCGCAACCCGGAACGAGATCCACCTTACTAACAACTTATTGCTTAATGAAAAAAATTAATAGCTTCAATACACAACATCCCTGGGACAGGAATTTCTTTTTAGTAATGATAGGATTTGCTTGGGTAGCTATTCTTTCCGGATTTATAAATGACATTATCATATTAAATGCAGAAGGCCGGCTTCACTTCCCAATTGTAGTTCATTTTCATGCTACAATATTTTTTGGCTGGCTTTTATTATTTACAGTACAAGTCCTTTTAATCCGAAAAGGGAATTATCAATTACATAAAAAACTGGGAATAGCTGGTGCAGTGCTTGCTGTTTTTGTTTTCATACTTGGGGTAATGACCGCCTTAATAACGGAAAACGTAAAATTTGGAACTAAATTTTCAGACCCGGCTTTCGTGAGTGTTATGTTAGGTGACATGTTGGTATTTGCAGGTCTTTCGACTGCTGGTATTTCTATGAGAAAAAATCCATCTGCACACAAACGTCTTTTACTAATAGCCACACTTATTTTGACAGATGCCGGATTTGGCAGAGGTATTAGCATCTGGTTATCATCTTTTTTGGGAAAGCCATATTGGGAGTATACAAATTTTGTTGATGCATTTTGGCCATTCATTGTTCGTCAACTATCGTGTCCATTTACTTTAATTTTTATGGTTGGAGCTTATGACATTTTTACCCGTAAAAGACTTCATCCTGCATACGTTTGGGGCTTACTTTTCGCTTTAAGTATTGACTTAACTGCTGGCTGGCTTTATTTTAACCCTGAGTGGTTAAAAATTGCCACAAAATTAATCGGACACTAAGGAGCAAAAAGACAATATTGATTGAAAAAAAGCGATTTTTCGGCAATATCTGCCCGTTGCAATTATTTAAACTATCAGCAAAAAAATGAGAGCTATATTATTACTATTTCTTGGGGTGATAATATCAATATCAAAAGGGGCAGGCCAAAGTGCCATTGCGAACAGTTCTTTTCAAAATGCAAATATTCCAAAATCTATGTTCTTTCTCCTTCCTTGGCCATGATGGAAGACACGCTGAGGCTTTGTTTGGAGACAATAGAGCGATTTGGCGATAAAGCCAGATTGACAGATTGATGAGTTAACATGTTTTCAAGTAAACAATCGTGCCTCCTAAGAACACCCCTTGTCAACCCGTCAACTTATCAACCTGCCTTTGCCGGCAGGCAGGCCCGTCAACCTGACCACAAATCCTCCTTTTCCGGGATAAATCTTCCCTCAATCCTCTACACCTTTAGCAAGAAATACACCCGTCATGAAATACATCCTTTCCCTGTTGCTGCTTGGTTCCCTCGGACTCTGTGCCCAGCCCATCACCTATGATATCGCCAGTTTTACCCTGCCGAAGGGCTGGACAAAGACGCTGGAGAACAATGTTGCCGTACAGTATACTAAAAAGGAAGGCACCAAATGGGCTCAGGTGGCGGTGTATAAGAATACCACTTCATTGGGTAGTCCGGAAGCAGACTTTGACAGCGAATGGGAGAAACTGGCCGTTGTTCCTTATAAAATTGAAGGGGTACCGGTAAAAACAGCCGTTGAAAATGCGATGGGAGAATGGAAGAAGATCAGCGGGTCAGGTAAATGGATCTTTAACGGGAAGGAAGTCACTACCACCGTCACTACATTTACCGGTTATGGCGCCTGCATCAGTTTTGTCGTCAATCTCTCCGATCCGAAATTCAGCGCAGTCTGTAATGAAGTGCTGGCTTCTGTGCAACTGCAGCAAGGCAATAGCGGTACCACTGACGTAACGGGTACGATACCTGAGAATACGGCTCCGCCAGCCACTAACCCAACTGCTCCTATACAGACAGGTTTCAAATTCAACAGTACCAACTTCGATGATGGCTGGGTGAGTACCATCCAGGAAGACTGGGTACAAGTGGAAAAAGGAAGTATCAAAGTACTGATCCATTATCCCAAAGACGGGACCGTCTTCCCGGCTGATCCGGATAAACTGACCACCGCCGCCTGGAATATCCTCGTGGCACCGCGCTACAGTAACCTGGCCGATTTTAAAACCAGCTATGTCGAAGATTTTAACCGGCCTTACCTGGGTACCGCCACGGCCACAGAGAACAGCAGCGGACAACAAAAGTTTGTCGTGCTCTTCCGCCGCAAAGGAGGATGGATCGAGATCGTGTCACCCGATAAAAACAGCTTTGCCGCTGAATTTGGCTTTGATGCGAGCTCTATCCGTTGGGGCGCTATCAGTGAATACACGGGTGGCTATGTCCTCACCAATAGTACGGGTGCAACTGTGAAAGCCGATCCTGAAGTATTCAATAAACTGGATAATATGGTTAGCTATAACCGCTTTGCCGTTACCGTATCCGATCTCGAGGGCACGGGCAAATGGAACGCCGGCTATTCCAGCAATACTTTTTATACCAACTATTACACCGGCGCCTATGCAGGCATGACCACTTACTCTTCTTCCCAGTGGTTCGACTTCAAGTCCGGACAAAAATACCATTGGGAACTCGTGGCCGCCAACTCCGGCATGGGACAGATACAAACGGCACAGGCCAAATCAGACGGCAGCGTCAAATCACTCAATGACTGGCAACTGCAATTTTCCAACATTGAAGGCAAACCGAAAAAGTATGATGCCTACTTCTCCGCGATCAAAGGTGGACGGGTGCTGTGGATGAATGATGCGGAGGCGCCGGGGAGCGGGATTTTTACGGGATATGCAAAGTAGAAAATAGTAAATAGAGAATAGTAAATAGAGAATAGGGGTTAAAGTAGTAAAAATCTTAAAGTAGGAAGCCCTCCGAAAATCGGAGGGCTTCCTACTTGTAAATAGCATTCTGCTTTACACCCTATTCTCTATTTACTATTTTCTATTCTCTTTCCCTCCCTACCAGTCATCCGTCCGAAAACTACTCACCGGAAATCCCTCCGTACTGAACAGATCACCCATCACAAAATCCTTAAACGCATACCTAACCGCTACCGGTTCTTTTACATCGGGTGAAGTGACCAGGATGTTTCCATTGTTAATGATAGCCTTGGCCGGACGAAAGACTTTATTGGTGCCGGCCACTTCAAAGTATTTTAATTCTTTGCCAAATGCGGTTAAACCATTCGCGGCATTTTTAAACTTAACAGTTACGGTACTGCCGTTGATGGCGATGGATTCGTAAGCCGGACTTTCACCGGCGAAACCTTTGAGTCCATAGGTCTTACTGAGGGACATCATCGCCAGCCGTTTGCTGCCGGTCAGTTTGTCGGCCGGGTGAATATTGAACTCTTCGCCGATATCCATCAGCACGGCCATGCCGCTGTTGGGGATCTTATCCAATGCCTTGCGTTGTGCATCTCTTAAATACGCACTGTTATAGGCCGTGGCTCCCACTGCAGCGAAGTTGCCATAATTATACGGCGCAATCTGTGCATAGAAGAAAGGGAAATCGCCCTGGCCGCTCTGTTCCCGGATCTGTTTGACAAAAGCGGGAAACAATGTTTCATATTGCTTTGCCCGGTCATTATTGCTCTCGCCCTGGTACCAGATACAACCCTTGATCGTATATCCGAGAAAGGGTTTCAGCATTCCATTGTACAATACCGTGGCATTTTTATTATTGAGTTTGCTGGTATCGGTGGGAGCGGGCACTTTAATATCCGGAAATGCTTTCAGCGTCTCCACATCCATAAAGGCCTCTACCGGCGAACCGCCATAACTGATATTGACCAGTCCGATAGGTACTCTTAATCTTTCATACAGCATTTTGCCGAAATAATAAGCCGTGGCGCTGAAATTACTCACTGTTTCGGGCGCTGCCTGTTTCCAGGAAGATTGCTTACTCGTATCCTGCGGTACACGTTGTACGGAACGTGGAACTGTATACAGACGGATATGTTCATTCGTGGAATTAAAAATAGCCTCATTGCTGCCGAGGATGGGCTGATCCTTAAAACCCTTCAAAGGCATTTCCATATTGCTCTGTCCGCTGCACAACCATACTTCGCCGATCAGAACATCTTTGATCGTAACCGGACTGCCATCGGTAATAGTGATCGTATAAGGTCCATGACCTTCGTCTTTAGATGCCGGTGAACCGTCTTCGGACATATACCAGTTATCGGAAATCACCAGTCCTGCTACAGGAGTCTTTACCGTCAACCGCCATTTGCCATCTGCACCGGCCTTGGTACTATAACTGGCCTTATTCCAGGAAGTACTCACTTTCACCGTTGCACCCGGACTGGCCCAGCCCCAGATCGCTGGCGTTGCATTCTGCTGCAACACCATCCCATCCGAAAAGAACCAGGGTAAACGGATGGTAGCAGAAACATGGAGGGATATTAAGAGTGCAAACAGGACAACCGGTAAACGGGAAAATGTATGCATGGCAACGTCGTTTTTGTTGGGACCGAATGTAGGGAATTTGGAGGGGAAAAGCGTCATGGGGACAGGGGTGTTAGGTGTTAGCTGTTAGGTGTTAGGGAGTTTTCTTAGTGGAATGAACTTGTGTACTGAGCATATCGGCTATTAGTACTGTCTGCGCTTCGGTTCGTTTTGAGTCTTCAATCTTTAACGCCTCTTGTCCCTAACACCTAACAACTAACAGCGAACACCTTTTTACGTTTTAACTTTTCAATCTTTAACGCCTCTTGACCCTAACACCTAACAGCTAACAGCGAACAGCTTTTTCTGTCATTTTCCCCACCAAGAATCACTATTTTAGCTTCCGATTCCCCCCTTATGCTCAAAGAAAAAGACAACAAGGAAGGTTCACACAAGAATATCTGGTACGGGGCCGGCCGGCAACGGATCGAGATACCCAAGACGATCCTGAAGTCGAGGGTCAACAGCAATTCCCTGTTGCGGCACCTGCATATCTGTTCGATCGGGTATTATCCGAAGGCGAAGGATCACTTTACTTATCGTAAGAAAGGATTACCAGAGAACTTCCTGTTTTACTGTGTGGATGGTAACGGTTGGTTCCAGATCGGTAAACAGCGCTATGAAGTGGGACCGAATGAATTTTTTATCCTGCCGCAAAATATCGAACACTCTTACGGGAGCAGTGCCGATCATCCCTGGACCATCTACTGGATCCACTTTGGTGGCGAGGCCCTGCCGCAGCTGAATGAAGTACAGGAGGTACAAAAGCACTTCAAACCGGTATATATTAAGAACAATGGGGAGATCATACCGATCTTTTCCAAGATCTATAAAACACTGGAATTAGGTTATTCTGTAGATAACCTGCTTTTCGCTAACATGTGTCTGTCGCATTTCCTGACCTTGTTTGTGTATAATGCCAGGCACTATACCGCCAGCTCCGGGGATAAACTGGATTGTGTGGACAGCGCAATCTTATATATGCAGGAAAAGATCAATGATAATATTTCACTGAATGATCTCAGTGCAAAATACAATTACTCCATTTCGCGTTTCTCCAACCTGTTCAAACAGAAAACAGGCTATGCGCCGATCGATTATTTTTTGCAGATGAAAATGCAGAAAGCCTGTCAGCAGCTCAACTTCAGCAACCGGTCGATCAAGGACATAGCGTTCGGCTTAGGCTTTGATGATCCCTACTATTTCTCCAAACGCTTCCGGAAAAATATTGGCATGTCGCCTAAGAAGTACCGCTCGTTGCGGTCCAATGATCTGAATGATTAAGGGGCTTGTTCCGGTTCCAGCTCTTCCTGTTTGAACCAGGCTTCAGGTGGTAATCCATGTTTGAACCGGTACAGGGCCTGTTTGATATAGAGGCGGAAATCGTAATCACCGGCCATTTTGGTAAACGCAAAAGAGGGACGGAAGACCTGCATAAAACTATCGAGTTCGCGTCCGTCAAGAAAGGTAAGTCTGCGCACCAGGGCCTTGCTGAAACGGTTATCGACAAACTTATCCTGTTCTTCCATCAGTAATCGTTGCTGGAAGGAGAGCATACTGCGGTTGCGCCGGAAGCGGAACATATTGATGATCTCATCCAGGTCAAAGCCCATACCGGCACCCATCGTAGGCGTTACCGTTTTGAGTTTAGGTTTCTGGTAGTTGAAGATCTTCGCATAGTCGATCCTGTTCTGGATCGAATCCTGCCTGTAATTACGGGGTAATATTTTTACCTCCTTCAATGTGGGTACATTCACCTGAATGGAAATGTCGAACTGCATCGGATTGCTGATCTTGGCCACCGGGAATTTGATGGTGGACTTATTGAGGTAGCTGAACCAGATCGTATCCTGTTCGGATACTTCTATTTCATAATATCCGATGCTGTTGGTTACTGTGCCTTTACCCGAACTGGAGATCACACTCACCAGTTCCATGGGGTAGTTGCGGGAACTATCCAGCACATACCCCTTGATCCGGTAAGATTGTGCCTCACTGTTGTATGC
This sequence comes from Chitinophaga pinensis, assembly GCA_943370345.1. Lineage (GTDB taxonomy): Bacteria > Bacteroidota > Bacteroidia > Chitinophagales > Chitinophagaceae > JJ008. Next base: position 847 of record CALRQQ020000056.1, on the reverse strand, counting down.
TGCCCCGGTCAGGAGCAGAAAAATGATAATATAAGGGTATAGCCGTTTCAATACGGCGGCAAGTAACGAAAGAAAGTGCAAAAGCTATTCTAAAGTGTAAGCGCTTCCTCAATTATTTTCATCCTCATCTTCACCAATACCAGCTTCTTTCAGTATCCGGGCACTGTTTTCGGCGATTTTTGCCGGAAAATCTCTGGTAACCGGGTAGATGCCGATGGCGGTAAGTATATTTTCATCATACACCATTTCGAGTCCGAGCGTATAATAATAATGATCCCCGGAATAATCCCCGTAGCCGAGGGGGAGAAAAGCAGATCTGGACAGTTTCTTACCGCAGTCTTCCATGCTATCGTGGAATTTCAGGCCATTGCTCAACCGGACCCGTTTCAACTGGTCCTCGGTGGCGGAATATGAAGTAATGGTAATAAAATTCAGTTTATGGTTTTTGAAATACAAACCGAATACCGGCATGCTGACCGGCAGTTCGCCATCGTAGCGGAGACAACTGTCGAATCCTAATACAAACTGCATTACACTGTCGACATGGGTATCATATCCTTTAAAGGCATCGAGCTGATCAGCATAGGTATAACCTACCGGTTCACCTTTGAGTATGGCGGTCACCTGTTTTTCAGACATGCCCAACTTAATATTATTCACTCCTACGCCCGGTGTGATCACAATGGGTTCTTTTTGTGCGGAAACAGAGAGTACGGTAAAAGCAAGCAGGAAGAACAGGCTGATCTTTTTCATATGGGGGTGTTTTATTGCCCATAAAGTTGCACTAAATATCAGGAGTTGCTATACCACGGAGAAGGTATTTTATAATAAGTCTTCAATAATCCGG